>JACDDG010000161.1 GCA_013817115.1 Parachlamydiaceae bacterium
CTTCAGGACAAAGAGGTTTTCCAGTGGACTTGAGCAAGATATCTCTCCATTTGCATAGTAAAATCTTCTCATTATACCATGCGGAAAATTGAAGTCAATCACTTCATTTGCAAACCTCTATAATAGTCATAAAATGTAGCATTGCCGACTGTAGCTCGGGATTGAAATTATGGTTACTTGATCTTTTTTTTGCAATTGATAGAAGCCTTGAAAAATGAAGAAGATGCTCAAACATTTTTTGGTGAGAATTTAGGTGCAAAAAAAGAGGTTCCCCTGCCGGGGAACAACCGGACCCATGCTATACCCATAGCTGTGCTACCGCTTGCTATGGGCTACAAAATGATTTTTAGGTTATGTTTTAAGCTGCAAAAATTTTTTTTTAAAAAAGATTGAGTTAAAAGTGTGATCGGAATGATGAGCTGAGCTACTTTTTGGTCAAAGCCTTTTGTGCCCTCCTAAATAACTTAAATGCAACTCGTTGATAATTAATGGTTTAAAATTTGCAATGTTATTTCCCGATAGGGGGGCCGAAGGCTCTGACTTGCTCTGTGTTCTCTGTCTGTGATCTCTGTGGTTGAAATAAATTACCACAAAGCAGCGTATTCGTTTGGCGAGTTTTGCTCACTTCTTGTTAGCCTCGCCTAGTCTATTTTTATTTTTCAAACTAATTTTCTTCCGATTTGCTCAACACCTTTTAAAGCTTGTGTTTCTTTTTGATCTTATTCTGTTGATCAAAAAAAATAAATATGATACGTTATATTGTATTAAACAAAACATGCTTCTTGAATAAGAGGTTATAAAGGGAGATATTCTATGATTACAAATGTTAATAGCACTAATGTCAGTAATGAAAATAATTTTGACGTAAATTCTTCTAATAATACACAGTTATTAGTTGTTGAGACAAAGGCTGTCGCACTTATTCAACCAATGGGACTTGTAGTTCAAGACAAATTACAAGCTGTCGGCGAATTGCTTGCAAATTACGAGTCCAATGACCTTGCATTAATCCGAAATGTCCAAGTTATTGCCAACTCAATCGTATCTTTAACAGATAATCCAGTAGCCCAGCGAGCTATTTTAGAGCGTTATCTTAATACAGCTCGCACAACTGCAAAAATTATTCAAAAAACTGAAGAGCGCAAGCAAATCACTGCGATTGTTTCACTGCAAAAAGAGCAAATGGAGTTAGCACTCCCCGGTAAAATTGAAGAATTTAACCAATCGATTGTTTTGCATAAGAGCGCTTTGGAGCAAAGTTTTCAAAGCACAATCTTTCATCAACAAGCTACAATTGAAGTGTTAGAAAACCGCATAGAAGATAACGACAATGAGACCATCTCAAAAGAACAAAAGAGAGTTCAGTGTGAGCAAAAAATTACTAAGCTAAAAGAAGAAGTGGAAGCGCTTAAGTATGAAAAAAGTACTCTTCACCTTTAACAGATGAAGAGGCCGACAGCAGAAAAGCTAAAACAATAAATTTGAAAAAAGTAATTTTTTATGTATGAAAAAAAAACTCGTCATGGTGTCCTGGTCATGATTAACAAAAGAAAAATTTAAAAATTGAAATTTAAAAGTTAAAAAACAATGAAACAATTTACAAAAAAAGGAATAAACAATGGAACCTGTTATTAGAGGCGTAGTGCCAACAATTATTGAGAGCATAATTCCGGTTGAAAACATACCGTTGCAAGAATTGCCGGAGTATTACACTGCTCTCGCGGTCAAGGCTAAAGACATTTATAATCTTTGGGAGCAAGCTTTACAGAATAGTGCTGTAGTAGAAAATGCTTTCGAAGATAACGTGCAAGGTGATGAGGATTTTGCAGAAACTTTTGAGGGAGCTTTAAATGTTGCAGCTAGAGAAATTGAGTTATTAAAGGAAGAAAATATACATTTAAAAAATCAGAAGATTGAAATCACTAAAGCTGCAGACGAAAATGCTAAGTCCGCTCAAGAGCGAATTTCTGAATTGGAGAAAGTAATTGCTCTGCAAAATAAAGACAATAAAATACTGAAAAAAACGATTGCTATTCAAGGAAAGGCAATCGAGACTTTTGAAACAGTTTGTCAACAAGTTGCGAGCTTTCCGTGTTCCCATGGTAGTGATTTTGCGCCATCATTTATGGAGCCACGTTGGGGAATCCTTCAAAATCAAGTAAGAGAAACTCAAAAGCAACTTATTGCGCAATTAAAAAGCTTAGAAACAAAATAATGCCCGAATGGTCTAAATTTTAAATTATTTGGTAAGTTCAAGGAATTCAATTCTGGATGATAGCCGGAATGCCGAAATTCCATCAATAAATCATTAAAAACAAATGAAAAAATACAATAAGGAATAAACAATGGAACCTGTTATTAAAGGCGTAGTGCTACCAATTATTGATAGCATAATTCCGGTTGAAAACATACCGTTGCAAGAATTGCCGGAGTATTACACTGCTCTCGCGGTCAAAGCTAAAGACATTTATAATCTTTGGGAGCAAGCTCTTCAGAATAGTGCTGTAGTAGAAAATGCTTTCGAAGAAAACCTTCAAGGTGATGAGAATTTTGCAGAAACTTTTGAGGGAGCTTTAAATGTTGCAGCTAGAGAAATTGAGTTTTTAAATGGTGAAAATATACATTTAAAAAATCAGAAACTTGAGATTATTAAAGCTGCAGACGAAAACGCTAAGTCCGCCCAAGAGCGCATTAATGAGTTGGAGAAAGTAGTTGCTTTACAAAAAGAAATGATCGCTATTCATGAAAAAGCGATTACCACTTTTGAAACAGTCACTCAGGAAATTGCAAACAATCCAATGATTTATTACGGTTCATATTATGGAGGGTTAAATAATGGAGGCTCCAATTCGCGTGACATTTTTTTTCGTTCGACTTATTACAATTTTGATGTGCCTCGTTGGAATATCTTAAAAAATCAAATTGAAGAAACACGATTGCACCAGCTAGAGCTATTAAAAAAGTGAGCAAACTAAAAAAAATTAGGTCAAATTTAAATTTTAAGAAAGAGGGCTAATTAAAATTCATTCATTAAATAATTTACAAAAAGAAGGAGTAAACAATGGAACCAATTAGAGGCGGAATGCAAACAATTATTGGAAGCATAATTCCGGTTGAAAACATACCTTTGCAAGAATTGCCGGAGTATTACACTGCTCTCGCGGTCAAAGCTAAAGACATTTATAATCTTTGGGAGCAAGCTCTTCAGAATAGTGCTGTAGTAGAAAATGCTTTCGAAGAAAACGTACAAGGTGATGAGAATTTTGCAGAAACTTTTGAGGGAGCTTTAAATGTTGCAGCTAGAGAAATTGAGTTTCTAAATGGTGAAAATACACATTTAAAAAATCAGAAGATTGAGATCACTAAAGCTGCATACGAGAACGCTAAGTCAGCATGGAATCACATTATTGAGCTGAAAGAAGTTGTCGTTTCACAGAATTCTGAAATTGAAAGGCTTAGAAAAATTATAGCTATTCAAGAAAAAGCAATAGTAACTGTAGAAACAGTCCTACAAGGAATTCCTACTTCACCAGTCCCCCTCTTTCTTAGCTCCTGTTTTTATAGATGTTGCGATTATTATAATCCTCGATTGGAAATACTAAAAAATGTAGTTAAAGAAACGCGAAAGCAAGAGCTAGAGTTTTTTAAAGGCTGACAAATTTAAGTCAAGCAAAGATCAAAGTTTTAAATTTTTTATGCTCATCTTTATGCATGCCAATTCCCTGCAGTGACAGCAAAGGAGTTATTGATTATACGCAAGGGTGCAATTAAAAGCCTCGAGCTAAGAGAAAATGATTCTTTTGGCCAAATAGTAATCATCGCTTATTTGCTTTTTTTCTAAAGAATATGTAGAGCTATGATTAATCCCGGAGGGCTGACACGTTACAGCCCAGGCTGAAGCGCAGTCCCGGAGGGCTAAGCAAAGCCTGGGACCTTTGGAGATAGCGCCAAAGCCCCGGAGGGCCGACACATGTCTAAATTTTATCATCTTAAAAACTATACCTCGGCTCAAATATTATTGTTGAAATATTTCAGCAATGTGTCGGCCCTCCGGGGCTTTAGCGCTATCTCCAGAGGTCCCAGGCTTTGCTTAGCCCTCCGGGACTGCGCTTCAGCCTGGGCTGTAACGTGTCAGCCCTCCGGGACTAATCTTAGATTATTTCTTTATAACAAAGGCTAATTAGGAGGCATTTCTATGAAAATATTCACATGCTTTTGGATAGGCATCTCATCAAATTAATTTTGCCAATGATAAAAGGATCAGTCCCCGCGGGTGTGCGCGAGAAAAATCCGAGAAGCGCAGCTTCAAAGTTTTTTATCGCGCAAACCCACGGGGACTGACAGTTACATTTCTATTTGTTGAACTAAAAAATTAAAAGTGTAAGTAATAAGTGAGCAAAACTCGACATGCAAATAGAAGATTTATTATAATATTCCTTTTCCCTTCATGTCAACGTCAACATACACTTTTAATTACGCCCTATGCGAAATGCTAATATCTTTTTTATTGCATTAAAAAAGTAGATTTGATAATGTTATTCATTCAGAGTTAATTAGAGAGCCGCAAACGATTTAAGAGTTTTTTTTGGGGTTAGTCACAATAAGAAAGGCCCTGCTATTATCCCAGCAGTGGGCAAAACTTTGCCGTCAACTGGCTGGGAGGCATAAAAAGATTTTCGGGACATAACCCGAAGTTCTAAAAAAAGAAAAAGTGAAAGCTTCACAAAATGGAAAGCTTCATGCTTTAAGTTAAAAAATTATTAAATGGAGAGTGAGAAGATATGTCCTTTCAAATACAATTAACTATTCCGAAAGAAACCATTCAGAATAATAATATTCAACAGCCCTTGCCCTTATTTTTAACGACCTCGACTAAACAAAAGATTGAAAATCTTGTTGCGGATCTTGAACTCACTCCTCATATTTCTCAGGATCTAAAAAAACAGCTTCAAAATTGGAAAATTCAGGCTCTAGATGTTTATTTCGATTCGATTTCTACTGATGAAGAAAAAGAAATGGCCGGAGATATCTTGACAATGCTATTTTTGGACGTAATTCGCCCTGCAATGTTTTCAGCAAAAACTAATAAAGCCGTGAAAATATTATCGAATTTTAATAAGCAGTTTAAGCAAATATTAAAACCACTTATTTCGAAAGATGACGAATATAAAACTTTTTTGGACAAATGTGATTCTGCTACTAGTAACATCGCCGAATTTCAGCTCCTCACTAAACTTAATAGTCAATATCTTGCTAATATAAACGCTTGGTTCATAAATAATTGTAATGCTCTTAGCCAAAAATATTTTGAGCACTTTGAGCTTATCCAACAGGAAATGTGTAGCTTAGTCAATCGTTGGGAAGATGAAGCAGATGCTGTAGCTGATGAGCTGCAACTCTTATCTAAAAAGCTCCTTTCAATTAATGAACATCTGATAACCTTAGATCTGGTTGCAAGCAAGGTAAGCGAAGATTTGATGGCTGAAGATGCTAAGTTGGACATAATAATAGCTGAGTGTTCGGAGATACTTGCCAAGGGAGTTAAGTGATGAATATAAATGATGCACCAAGACAAGCACATGATCCATTGTTTGTACGCAACGTCGTAGCCGAACTATCTCTAGAAGAAAGAAGGCTGATGATGCGCCATTACCGTCGTGGTGGAAATGTCCAAGCAGATGTCGCAGCTCATAAACTAAATGAACAGAAAATTTTGGAAAAAAAAATTCGTGAACTCACTCAACGCCTAAAATCAGATCAACAAATACTCCAATCTTTGATTGGCGAGCTCAATGATGACATAGAGGCTGATAATCCTTTTGAGGAATATAAACTGCAAAATGTTGCCCTTAAGGAGTCGATCGAAACGGCTGGGAACTTCGCCTTAGGCTTAGAGGACCGTATGAATAATACTAAACTAGATTTGTTGTCAGAAAAGCAGAAAAGAAATTCATTTGTGAGATCCATCCAGGAATATACAGAGCAGGTCGAAAAGGCAAAAAAGCAATCGAGCAAAATGGAAGCGGCAATTGAAAATGTGAGTACACTATCAAACTGTGTTATTG
>JACDDG010000162.1:0-1556 GCA_013817115.1 Parachlamydiaceae bacterium
CACTCGGTTTTCTACAAAAAGATCTCTCCTCTAAAAAATCAATTGAAAGGAAATGCTTCCAAGCACTTATATCATCACAGTATCGGGAAAATATTTTGAAAAATTTTTTATAATGCGTTTGCCCTGGATAGAGGTAGACTTCATTTCCGAAATCAGCTAAACTGCCTTAAAAAGCAGTGAAGTCTTATTTAAAAATAACATACAGAAATGATCCAAGCAGAAATAATCACCTCTCCTGAAGGGCATCTTTATCTCAAAGAAAATCAGGACGCCTCAGAGCGGCAAAATTTAGAGCATTTACCCTTATGTATTTTTAAAGAACTCTCTGACGAGTTCCTCAGAGGATCACTTCAAGGACTTCTAAGACTTGGAATCCAAGAATACAAGTCTCCCTTGCCCATGAGCTTTTCCTTTTGGCAAAAGTTTGTTAAGCGCTTCATCACACATATATGCAAATTAACTCAAAATGCAAAACTAGAGACCCTTTCATCCATCGAACCTCCTGATGGGATCGAGCTTTATGAATTCATGGGACAAGCATTGCTGCTTAAAGGCTTTGAATATCTTTCTCCTGAGATCCTCATCAAAATTTGGGTGGGCTTAGAAGAAACTCTAAGACTGGAACTCAAGAACTTCAAAGGCTCTTTGCAGGACTATTTACAGCAGATTAATCCGAATTGGAATCTTGTAGGCCGAGTATGTTTTCACCTTGCTGAAAAGAAAAATGATGAGAATAACCCCTTTGCCTTTTTGGCAACATACACCACACAGCTATCAGATCGTGCTGCACCTCAACATCTGCCCCTTCATCGCGCCTTGCAGGAATATGCAGGAGATAAAAATCGGGCTGCATTGCTAGCGCTTCTGCTACCTATGCAAAAAGCAGCCGCAATAAGTCCTTTTATTCAAAATCTTATTTCCTCAAAACGGGTATTTCAACCGCAACTTTTTTCTGTAAGTGAAGCCCACAGCTTTCTAAAAGCTATTCCCGAAATGGAAACGAGCGGACTGATGGTGAGAGTACCTAATTGGTGGAACTCTAAAAAGCCGATGCGACCTAAAGTCATGGTCACAATTGGAGAAAAAACGCAAGGGGGCCTCGGGCTTAACGCTCTTTTAGACTTTAAGGTGCGGTTGGTCTTGGACGATGAGCAAGAGCTAACTTCTGAGGAATGGCAGCATTTAATTAATTCAGATGGAAACCTTATAAAAATTAAAGAAAAATGGGTTGAAATCGATCGTGAAAAGCTAAAGTCAGTGTTAACGCATTGGAATAAATTACAAGGTGCTTCTCAAGATGGCGTTACAATGGCTGAAGGATTGCGACTATTGGCGGGCAAGGGCTCTGACCTCCTGGAAGGAAACTATGCCAATACTGATGCACACGTCGAATGGTCTATGATTAAGGCTGGAGACTGGCTCAAAACGATTCTGGAAGAATTGCGCAATCCTGCAACCTCTAAATCTTCTCATGGACTGATTCAGGAAACATTACGATCAGAATTGCATGCAACGCTCAGACCCTATCAGCAAATTGGAGTCCAATGGCTTTGGCT
>JACDDG010000162.1:1566-2777 GCA_013817115.1 Parachlamydiaceae bacterium
CTTGGCCGATGATATGGGCCTAGGTAAAACTATTCAGGTCCTATCATTGCTACTCCTTGCAAAACAACAAAAAAAAATCTCAAAGGCCCCCTTGAAGCCCCATCTTTTGATTGTTCCCGCTTCACTACTCGGCAATTGGAAGGATGAAGCTTCGCGCTTTGCTCCTAGCCTTAACCTATTTGTAGCGCATAGTTCTGCAGGAACTGGAGAACAGATTTTCGGCGCCTCAGATAAACGGCTTCACGAATATGATATTGTGATGACAACATACGCTCTAATTCATCGCTTAGCCTGGCTTAAAGAGGTGGAATGGGATATGGTTATTCTTGATGAGGCTCAACAGATAAAAAATCCTGGAACTAAGCAAACGTTGGCTGTAAAAGGTCTCAAAAGTCAAGTTCGCCTAATTTTAACCGGAACTCCTATAGAAAACAGATTAACAGATCTATGGTCTTTATTTGATTTCACCTCTCCGGGCCTTTTAGGTTCAAATAAAACATTCTCAAACCATATCAAACAAGCTAACAAGGACTCCACGTCACCATTGTACAGTCGCTTCATCTCCTCATTACGATCACTGACACTCCCCTATATTCTTCGCCGCATGAAAAGTGACAAATCGATCATTGCAGACTTACCGGACAAAACAGAAATGCAAACGTATTGTTCTTTAAGCAAGGAACAAGTTCATCTCTATCAGCAAGCGGTTGAAGAACTCACAAAACAACTGAAAAATAATGAACTCGATGGTATGAAACGAAGGGGACTGGTGCTTGCTTACCTATTGCGTTTAAAGCAAATATGTAACCACCCAGCCCAATGGCTTGGATATGGAGATTACACATCTGAAGCTAGTGGAAAATTTTTGCGTTTACGTGAAATTTGTGAAGTAATTGCCGCTAAACAAGAAAAAGTTTTGGTTTTTACACAGTTCCGCGAGATCATTCCTACACTTGCAATTTTGCTAAAAGATGTTTTTGGGCGAGAAGGCTTAGTTTTGGATGGGCAAACTGCTATTAAGAAGCGCGCAGAACTTGTGGCAAACTTTCAGCAAGAGCAAGGGCCTCCATTTTTTGTGTTATCTCTAAAGGCCGGCGGCACCGGACTGACCCTTACAAGAGCTTCGCATGTGATTCACTTCGATCGATGGTGGAATCCGGCGGTAGAAAATCAGGCCACTGACCGAGCCTATCGGATTGGTCAAAAACACC
>JACDDG010000162.1:2787-6025 GCA_013817115.1 Parachlamydiaceae bacterium
CTTGTACACAAATTTATTTGTTCTGGGACAATTGAAGAAAAAATCGACGAGATGATTACTGCCAAAAAAGGGCTTTCAAAGGAGCTTTTAGAAGGTAGCAATGACCTTTTACTAACAGAAATGTCTAATGAAGAATTACTCAAAGTTATTTCCCTTGATATTAAGCAATCGTTTCAGGAAGAGTGACGAGTTGCAAGCCCCCAAATAAACAGGATTGAAGAATATGAGATACAGTAAGGATGATTATGGTTGGGGACGATATGTCTCTGTAGCTGAACGGAAACAAAATGCGCTGATGCATGTCGAGAAACTCAGGAAAAATGGAAAAGCTTGTACTCCTATTATCATTTCAGGGCGCAACATTTCCAATACTTTTTGGGGCAAGTCATGGTGCCTAAATCTTGAATCTTATAGCGACTATTCCAATCGGTTGCCACGAGGACGTACCTATGTACGCAATGGATCTGTGATTGATTTGCAAATCTCAAAAGGTAAAATCGACGCACAAGTCATGGGGTCGTCACTATATCGCGTGACCATCAATGTTAAGCCAATCGTGGAACAAAAATGGAAAGTTCTTGTGAAGGCTTGTGCGGGGCAAGTTGATTCAATGATCGAGCTCCTGCAAGGGAAATTTTCGAATGCAGTCATGGAAATAATTACTCGGAAGGGCGAGGGCCTTTTTCCAAAACCTCAGGAAATTTCTATGCAATGCTCTTGCCCCGATTCTGCAACTATGTGTAAACATGTGGCTGCAGTACTCTATGGGATTGGGGCATCCCTTGACACTAAACCTGAAGCGTTGTTCAGTATTCGAGATGTCGATCATTTTGATCTGATAGCAGCAAGCAACACTAATGAGAGCTTACTGCATACCGGAACCGGCAATGCAGGCATTGACGCTGACGATCTCTCTGCTCTCTTTGGCATCGAAATCGATAGCGGAAACACTACACCTTTGGCATCAAAAGTACAAATGGCACCTGCGACTTTGCCCAAAAAGAAAGTCACAAAAGCAACGAAAGTAACAAAGGCCCCCATAGCAGAAAAAGCCCCTGCAGCTAAAGCTGCATTAAAGGTGAAGGAAGCAAAGCTTGTAAATGCCTCAAAGGCAGGAAAGCTTGTAAATGGCGCAAAGACCGTAAAGGCCGTAAAGACCGCTGCGCCAAAAGCAGCTAAGGTTGCGACACCTAAGATTACAACGCGAAAGGCTGTGAAATCCAAGCCCAAAGAAAATGTCCAAACCACGATTTAAAATTATACTGCGCGCGGGCACAAAAAATTGAAGTTTTTTGCGCGCGCAGTATACCTCTCTCTTTTTTAGAGCATTTTACGTTGGATCGAAAGGTCTAAGGCCTTAAATATTGGTGGAGTTGAGGCCAATTACTGGCTAAACTTGGAAGGATCTTCGGAAGCTAGAACCTGGGCGGGCTACACTTTTGAAGGAATTTGCTTGAAACATATTAATTTAATTAAAGAAGCTTTGGGGATAGCAGGAGTTTTGACACAGTCCTCTGGATGGTTTTATAGACCAGAAAAAGATAATGCATAAAAAGGAGCTCAGGCAGATCTGGTGATAGATAGAGCTGATAACTGCATAAATTTTTGTGAGATGAAATTTAGTAGCAATCGCTTTGTTATCAATAATGCATATGAAAAAGAACTACGCCAAAGAAAAGCTATATTCATCGAAAAAACTCGCACAAGAAAAACAGTTTTCTTTACTTTTATCACCTTATACGGGATTAGCAAAGAGAGTGGCTATTTTGGCATGGTAGATAAGGAACTCACAATGGACGATTTATTCCTACCTGCACGTCAATAAAAGAGCTACAGTTAAATCTCCAAGGAAGCAAAGCGTCCTCTGCAGCATAGTCCACACCAATACGCGGGCTCGCAACAATATTTTTCGCTTCAATTCTAACACCACGATCTTCAATCCAGATTTGTGGCCCACGCAATGAAAGGCCACTATGCGCAACATTAATTCCAAGCGCTTGAGCCAATGCCCCTGGCCCTGATGTCAATTTCGCATTAAACTTTGCTTTTTTCCTGCGTCGCAACATGCATTCAATGCCTTCAACGGGTTTAATTGCCCTAATTAAAACCGCATGAGGAATTCCTTCGACATTTGTAATAACATTAAAGAGTGAATGGATGCCATAGCATAAATATACATAACTCACCCCGCCGGCCTTAAACATCACCTCAGTTCGTTTTGTACGACGATTTCTATAGGCATGAGAGGCCCGATCTTCGGGACCTTGATACGCTTCCGTTTCAGTGATCATTCCACTCGTCAATTCTCCATCTATGTACGTACAAAGAAATTTCCCTAAAAGTTGTTGGCTAACTTCTAGGACACTTTCATTACGATAAAATGAGTCTGGGAGCACATTCATATTTATCCCTCCATTCCAACTTTATATTGTGCTCTCTTATCATAGGAATATTAGCCAAAATAAAAAATTGAAGTTTTTATTCCCGAATCTCAGGGAATCCTGTCATTTTTACATGATAAACTTCCGAAATTTTTAATTGAAGTTCTGAATGCAAAGTCTGTTGCGTCTTAAGGCAAAAGTAGCGACGGCACCCCAGGACAGATTGTCAAATTGTCGCGTTGCGAGCTCAATCACGCGAGAAAATGCTGATTGAGGCGACAGATTTAGTTCGAAAGGTCTCATGGACCTAGAAACGGTGGTTAGCATCATTACCCTTATTGTTAAATTATTTTATGCCACTCGGAAGCCATTAAATACAGTCTTTGCGGGTTCTATGGCTGTTTTTCCCTTATTTAGAGTGCATAAAAGCACGCACCCTATTTCTACAGCACCCCCTTCAAGACTATATTTTTCTTCAATTTCCTCACGTAAAGGGTTAACCCAAAAGAGGAGTTGTTTATCTTGAGAGAGCTGGATACCGAACTGGAATCTACAAGACCAAAAAAAGGTCGAGTTTGTCCATCTGTGCTAAGGTTAACCTGGCCGCGAATTTGTTGAAAACCGCCATGAATCGTTTCAAAAACGCAATGAGAAATCGTACCAATGCGTAAATCAATAGAGGTGAAGTGATTCCACGCCAAGTTTCTGTTCACCTCTGTAGTCTCTTCATTATAGATCAGGACGCCTAAACGCGCTCCTTCAGGACTCGTGAAGTAGGACGCAAAAAAAAACGGCAGTCAAACGTTTTTCTTCAGCAGACCCATTTTCTTGTTGCGCTCCCGTAACTAAGCAGTCAG
>JACDDG010000163.1 GCA_013817115.1 Parachlamydiaceae bacterium
CTCTAAGCTAGTGCGTAGGCAAATTTGAAAAAAAGTTATCGGCATAATAATTCATTCGGCATAATAGCCCAAAAGCCGATATCGGCTTTTGGGCTACAAAAGGAAATTTGACCCTGTTTTTTCTGCAAAATTTTTAAAATAAGATCAAGTGAAAAACATGATTCCGATCTTGAGTTCAACGTAGCATAAAATGAGCTTAAGCTGGTCTTCAGCTACGTTAGAATCCAACATAGGAAAAATTAAGAAATATTGCACAGGTAGCCAAGTTGCTCTATTTCACGAGCCTTAGCGATTAACTCCATTTTAGAATAACAGACAAGCTTATTTTTTAATCTCTCTACATAATGCTCAATGGTCCGTTTGGAAAGATTTAATTCCTCGGCAATAATACTAGCTGAAGCTCCTTGTAATAGAAATTGCAGCACTTCGATCTCTCTAGTAGAAAGAGTTGCACTTTTGTCTAGACCGAAACCCATCTCTCTAAGACATAAATTTCTGTTTGGTAAAGTCATAGCAGCGTTCTCTGTATCAAAACGAAAATCTTTTCCCATAATATCCTGAAGATCAAATTGATAATCATCTAAAAGATTAAAAAGAAAAATATTTTCTTCCCGAAATTTTTCTGTAAACTTACGCAACAAAGGAAGTTCATTGATCAATAACTCATTTAAGATGGGAGTTGAACATTTTAAATCAAATCCGAAAAGTTCTACACCGTCACTTCTTTTCTGAGTAATTACTAAACCTGGGTGAATAAGGAAATCATTTTGTGCTATTTCCATAGCACTTCTGTATTCTCTATCTGGAATCTGTCCGGGTAATGTAATTCCAGTTTGATATGTATTTGGATGTCGTCTAAAATGAGGTTGTACAAGATAAAATTTTTCTCCAAGATAATGTTCCAGCCATTCTGGACGATTTGACAAAATGCTAATACGACTCGAATTGGTAATTTTCACATATGAAAAGTGAGTGATTGAAAAATAAGTAGACAGAGGCGCAGAACTTTTTTTTATTTTTTCATGATACAGGAAAGATGTTCTTTTTAACATTTCATCGGAAGAAGTCATATGTATATTCCTAATAATTTGCAGCCCTTCCAAGAAGTATACCGAAGTGCGTTCAAATTTTGAACTTTTGGCTTTGAGAAAGCCCCGGTGATTAAGCGATCAAACATGACCCAATATTATAATATGGGGTCATTTTTGATCGCTTAATCGCGGGAGCTTTCTCTTTGCCAAATCCAAAATTTGGACGCACTTCGGTATAACACCCAAAAACATTATTACAAGATACTTTATTATAAATAATGTTTAATTAAAATTAAACGATTAATTTCAAATCATTCTCTTAACTCAACCCAATTGGTCATAATATGGCCCAGGATATATATATATGTCAACACTTTATCAAAATTGAATTATATCAAAAATTATGCGTCGCAATTTTCAATCATTAGTTAAGCATTTTATAATTATAATTTGAGGCGCTGAAAAGATTCTTTTCCCCAAAATAGAAAATACTCCTAATTTACGCTAACAAAAATTCACTATTCTACTTTTTACGTTATCCCCCTTTACTCAAATGTATGACAGATTTCATCGACCGTAAGATTAAACGTTATTGAGTAAGCAAATTGACGGATGCAAGCGTTCCCATTCACTACCTGTAACTGCATTGGCACCATAGAATGAAAATAACGAATGGGATTCTTTAAATGGATTTTTAAAAGATTGGTAGATGTCACGTAAATCTGTTGGCGCTCCATAAAATATCTTATAGACACACCACAGCGCATAATTTTTTGCGTCACTTAAATGCCTTACAACTCGTCTTGACAACCTAGGACTAAAGAAGCTCGTTGGGATTAGAAATATTCCCTTTACGACCTCCTCAATACAGGCAAGAACCAGTTTTAAGTAGTCTAAAGCTCCCGTCAGGGCTATTCCTATTGGCACAACCACATAAGCTCCATAAGCCATTTTTGATTCTTCAAATTTTTTTTACAAAAGTATGAAGTTGATTTCAATGCAATTGTGGTTTGCACTTTTGTGATGTATTGATCAATCATAAAAACATTAATCTCCTAGAAAATTGAGCCCATTATAGAGGGTTTTTTAAATAGAGCAATATGAAAAGTTTCAATGACCGGCATTGATAAAACTACATGGGGAATGAGGTCGAGTTATGCAAAGGCTCTACACAACGCTTTGGTACCACAAAAAGCGTAATAATGCTACTCACTGAATTGTAATATTTTTTTAGCTACGTCAAAAATGGCATGAGCGTCATTGCAAAATAAAGAGAAGGTGATGTTATGGCGGCAAAAGCAAATCCATTGATTTCCCAACCAAAACACGTCCACTTAGGGCACAGGCAGAAAAAACGAGTAAGCTTTGTCCACAAGGCAAAGCGATGGCTAAAAATCCAAGCAAAAAATGTCGCTAAAGGCTGCTGATTTCACAGCATTAAAAAGGGAAAGTGGTCCAGTCGCACGACCCATTAACTTACCAACAAGCCCAGTATGCTCTAATAGAAGACTGTAAGCAGTAATGATTCCAAATATCATCAAAATCATGAAAGCGCTAAAGAATCCAACTGCACCGATTAAAAAAAAGGAACTTGCTTCAACCATTTATAAATACCTTAGCTTGTAGAAAAACATACTACTGAAATGTTAATTTGTTGTAAAATCAGTTATTTAAACTAGTACACCATGTCTTCAATAGATGGAATTTATAAGGCATTAAAATGAAACTTAACAGCTCAATCGCCAAAATTATCATAGCGCTTCTGCTCGCATGCATTGCTGGATATTTTGTTGAACCGCATACCACCCTTCTTGGTGTTCCTGTACTTGAAGTGTTTAGTCTCATTGGGGAGCTTTTTTTAAATGCATTGAATCTTGTTGTCGTTCCACTTGTGGCTTCCTCCATCATACTCGGAGCGGCTCGCTTAGGTGGGGATGAGGCAATGGGTAATCTTGGAGTGAAGACCTTTGGTTATTTTCTTTTAACCATTATTGCCGCCGTTTTGATTGGCTATGCTGTTGTCAATACTTTGGAACCTGGCATCGGGCAATCTCAAAATCAATTGCTGGTTGACACAGAGGCTGAATTAGCTGCAACGACTGTTCTTGAGAGCAAACTGGAAACTATTGAAAATGCTTCTCAAGATGGCGGATTTTACAAATTTAAACAACTCCTGCTGAAAATACTTCCCTCAAATATTCTTGCAGCTGCCTCACAAGGACAAATGCTCAGTTTAATTGTCTTCTGTTTGCTTTTTGGATATTTCATGGCCAAGATTGAAAAACATGCTTCTAGCGTCATGACATCATTTTGGAAGGGTCTTTTTGAAATCATGATGAAAATGACTGAATTCTTTATGAAGGCATTGCCGATCGGAATTTTTGCATTAGTTGCAAAAGTTATCGCTACTTCTGGTGCAGAAGCATTTCATTCGATTGCATGGTTCTTTGTGGCAGTACTCATCGCTCTTGCAGTGCACATGGGAATTGTGATGCCTCTCTTTCTTAAATTCATAGGCAGAGTTAGTCCTCTAGCTCATTTTATGGCGATTTCACCGGCTTTATTGACTGCCTTTTCTACTAGCTCTTCTGCAGCGGCGCTCCCGGTGGTTATAGACTGTGTCGAAAAGCGTGCAGGTGTCTCAAATCGAATTTGTGGATTTACTATTCCTCTTGGAACAGCAGTAAATCTTTCAGGATCAGCGATGTATGCATGTATGGTCGTATTTTTTATTGCTCAAGCGTATGGTGTCGAACTGCCCATTTCAACCCACTTGCTCATCATTATTATGTCAGTACTTAGTTCCTTCGGAATGGCCGGTGTCCCTTCAGCCAGCTTAATTGCGGTGGTGCTCATATTAAAGGCTGTTCATCTGCCTGTCGAGGGTGTAGGACTAGTCCTTGCTGTTGAAAGGATACTGGACATGTTCCGCACTGCCACAAATGTCTTTGGAAATACTTGCTGCGCAGTTCTAGTGGCCAAAGCTGAAGGAGAATCAGGAGTACTAAGTTCTAATTCTTATAATGCACAACTTTTATCTTCCAATGAGTTGAGTTGACCATGAAGAAATCTCCAAATGAAATTACAGTGGCTGTTGGTATGTCAGGAGGAGTAGATTCCTCTGTGGCAGCTCTTTTGCTGCAGTATCAGGGCTATAAAGTCTTTGGACTTTTCATGAAAAATTGGGAAGAACAGGATGAAAATGGCATTTGCATGTCTGCAAAAGAATATGAGGACATGGCTGCTGTTTGCGATACATTAGGCATCCGTCACTACTCAGTCAACTTTGTCAAGGAATACAGGGAAAATGTCTTCTCCAATTTTTTAGACGAATTCAAAAAAGGCCACACTCCTAATCCTGACATCCTTTGCAACCGAGAAATCAAATTCAAGGTCTTGCTTAAACGTGCCATGGAACTTGGTGCAGATTACCTAGCTACTGGGCACTACTGTCGCACGGGGTTATCGGATGGCGGAGGATCAACATTGCTTAAGGGAAGCGATCCTGGCAAGGATCAAAGCTATTTTCTTTATGCAATTAATGGCCAGGCTTTAAGCAAAGTATTTTTCCCAATCGGAGCTCTAGTAAAAAGCGAAGTCCGTGAGATTGCCCGAAAATATGGTTTGTCAACTTCTGAAAAAAAGGATAGCACAGGGATTTGTTTTATCGGCGAAAGGAATTTTAAACAGTTCTTAAGTCAATATATTCAATATCAAAAAGGCAATTTTGAAACATTAAGCGGAAAAATGATTGGTCAACATGACGGGGCAGCTTTTTATACTCCGGGACAACGCAAAGGATTGATGATTGGAGGTGCGGGTGATGCTTGGTTTGTAGTGGGAAAAGATGTTGGGCGAAATGTGGTTTACATTGAACAAGGCACTTTGCACCCTGCTCTATTTTGCGATACTTTAACGGCAACCGAGCTGACATGGATTAGTGGCCATCCTCCTGCGTTACCGTTTAAGGGACGGGCTAAAGTGCGATACAGACAGCCTGATCAAGAATGTACTATCGAAAGAATTGAAGGAGACAAAGTTTATGTGTCGTTTACTATTCCCCAACGAGCAGTGACGCCACGTCAATCCGTTGTGTTCTACGATGATGAAGTGTGTTTAGGTGGAGGAATTATTGAGTCAGGAGGCCCCTCCTATTACGAGAGAGGCCTTTCTTTGCCTGACGAAGTTTCTACGTAAAATTAATAGTTTTGTAATTTTTAGTATACTTCCTTCTTTAAAATATCAAGTCCTTCTACAATTCCATTTAGAATTCCGGTACAGCCAAATGTTCCCTCACCTAAATCATCCTTAAGCTTGGGTTTATCAAGTCCTTCACCAATTCCATAAGCAGAAAAATATTTAGCCGGCGCTTCAACTATTTTGGCTACGTTGGCTGAAATAACAAGGGAATTATAGGCAACACAAACTGTTAAGCCAGTTAATGCGAGCGCAACTAAGCTTCCTGCAGCTAATGCAATTGCACCAAAAACTACTGCAGCACAACCTGCTACGACACCTACAATTGCAATTGGCTCTACACTTTTTTCCAATCCTGTCACCATTTGGCGATACCTTGGATTATTTAAATGAATATTATGTGCGGCATTACCCATTAATTTACTCACGCCATCTGTTATATTAGAAACGAAGCTCATTTTTCTCCCTTCAAAATAAATATCAATTTGATTCTTCAACTATTTAACCGAATAAAATCGGATCAGAAAATTTACTCTAACATAAAATGATTATTCTTCCAAGTTCAAACATTGATATTAAGACTAAGTAGTTGATTTCACATTCAGGATATGCAAAAATGATCTTTTGGAGACCGACCTTAAAACAAAAATAAACAACAAATAAATAAATAAATAAAAGCATCAAATGATAAAATGACAGCAATTGTGGGCGAATGTAATTTCCGAGAGGAAATTGGTAGAATTTTAAAAAAGTGTCATTTTGGGGAAGAGAAAATG
>JACDDG010000164.1 GCA_013817115.1 Parachlamydiaceae bacterium
TATATAACCTTTGATTCGTCGTTGGAAAAAAGATTACTGTGCCAGATTTGCTTTTTTTTTCAAAAAAAAATCCACAAAGTCGAGACAGAGAACACAGGAACGGAGGGAGAACTTAATTTGCCAAAAAAATTATGCGTAAAACTATGCTTGCGCGCTTGCATCGAGCAACTGTAATGAAAAGAGAAGCCTCTTTAAAGAACTTAAATATCATCTAATGCAAAAAATGTCTTTTAGTCTTATAATAGCTTTATAATGGTATCTGCGCCCTCGCATAGAGATTCTGTGGTCTGAAGATGTCTTTCAAGGCTTATAGGCAGGACAGGAACGTTACTACTAACAAGAATACTTATTGAATCTTGGATGAACTCATAGTAGCGATAACCTCCTGCTCGAAATTATCAGGTAAGAAAGCAATGTAATTGCCTTTTTCATAACAATTAAAAATTGTTTTTGACACATTTTCCTCAAGATCTTTACCCTTTGTTTTGGGATATAATTTAGTCAATTGACCGATAATAGATTTTTTTATCTGAATTACATTCTCCAGAAGTTTATGGTCTTGATCAAAGATGTCAGTATAATGTGGGTGAATTCGGTGAATAGCTCTAATTCCCGCAAGATCATAATTTACTGGCCACAAACCATGCCTAACAACAGCTTTATAAAAACTACAGGTTATTCTCGCTTCCTTAGTATGGGCCTGGACAGTTTTTATCAAAGCATTGTAAATCCACTTATTTCCATTGGCACACTCTTCGACAAACTTAATTAAAGCATTATATTCAATAACACCCTCAAAATGTGCTTTAGAAAACTTAAGATAACCCGATTGTCCGAACATGATTTCATCAGTACAAAAAGCAGTTGGAGATTTCTCCTGTTCGATACACCACTCCAAAAATTTTTTAATGCCATTAACTGTTAACTGTTCTTCAGGCAATAACTTACTGCAATTACTTCTCCAAGGATATTTAGCTATACCTTGCGTAAGTCTTTCAACAACGGCAAATCGACCGTTTTTTTCGATATCGACATAGTTTGGAGTCTCTAAAGCCCAACTAAACTGCTCATTGACCTCTTTCTTCAAAGTATGCAATTCGCGATTCGGGGCAATAGAAATAACTACAGATTCATCATTAGCTACCGTATAGACAAGATTTCGATCTAATTCTCCTAATTCTTTGCCTTTAATCAGTTCCCCTAAAATTAAGATGCGACCGTTACAATCAAGCGCTTGATTCGGCTTCAAAGATTTTCTCCAATTCAAATGTCGCTCATCTTCTTGCAAGAATAATTCACAGCCCTCTAAAACAAATGCCATGAATAGCTTTGTTAAATTTGCCTGATGTTCAATTAAAACACTATTTATGGTTTGAAAGACTTCGATCAATCGTCGAATTGCCTTACCAAAAACCTCAATTCCAATTTTAGGATAGGTCTTTTTGTTAAGCCTTTGAATAAATTTTTTAAATTTAGCTTTCTCTGTTTGATTTAACTTTTGCGAACTTGCAATTTTAAACAACAAACAAGCAGGCAAAGGTTGCTTCAAAAGGCCTTCCAAAGCGATAATTTTATAAAAACGACGCAGAGTCTCCGACCCCCTTATAACCTCGGGAGAAAACATGGGTTTTAAAGAAGTCTTATCCGAACATAATTCATTAAGCTTTTCAACAGTGGAATGAGATTGTTTACTTTTAAGAAATCGGAGCCATTGCTTAGTTGCTGACTGCCACTTAGTCAAGTTTCCCCGAAGAACATGGAAACGTTTCCTTGAAACCTCTACCCCAAGACTCTTTTCTTTTAATGCTGCAATATAGTCTGCCTGATCTGCACTAGCTTTTTTTTGGAAATCTATAAAAAGTTGTCGAGTATGCCTTAGGGCACATAAGAACTTATTTTGTTGGACGTTTGGCCCAGCAAACAAATAAACTAATGAATAGATCAAAGACCAGAATCGCCCGCCAAAACCTTTTCCTCGAATATACAAATAAGAGCCCTTCCAGTTGGAGATCAACTCTGGCATTTTTTCCTGGGGATGCCCAACGGTATAGAGAATTCGAAGATTGTTCTCTAGGTAGTCTAGGCTCAAGTCGCTTTCTCCCCAACAGGCAAATTCATCAATTTATAAAAAGAACTAGGGATTGGAGAGGTAAACTGCATTTTTTTCCCTGTTATTGGATGTATAAATGCTAAATAATGAGCATGAAGGCCAAGGCGCTTTAAAGGATTACATTCCGAGCCATATTTTTTATCTCCAACAATTGGAAAACCAGCCTCTTGACAATGAACTCTAATTTGATTTTTCTTCCCTGTTTCCAACGTCATCTCTAGCCATGTGTAGCCTTTATTTCTGGACTTTACTTTATAATGAGTAACCGCAAGCTCCCCTTTGGCTACATCACGTGTTACCCTAACAATATAGTTTGCATCGTCATAAAGACGGCTCTCCCAAGTCCCACTTTGTTCAGGAAAAGTGCCTTTAACAATAGCAATGTACCGCCTTTGAATGTCATGCGCCTCGAAGATCCTTTTTAAGCCTTCAAGACATTTTTCACTTAAAGCAAAAAGCATCACCCCAGAGGTTTCTTGGTCGAGGCGATGTACCACATACACAGTTTTTGGATAGTATTTGCGCTTTAAATAAGCAAAAGCTGTTTCGTTTTTTTCAAAAGCAGTGGAAACGCTCAAAAGACCTTCGGGTTTATCTATAACAACAAGATGGTCATCGCTGTACATGATAGGGAGAACATTTTCAACTAACCGAGCTTTTGTACCGATCGTAATGATTTGTCCCTTGATCACTTTACATTTTAATGATTTAGCGAGGATTCCATCGATAAATACGCGGTTTAAGGTGACCCATGAACGTAATGTTGTCTTTGTGCTATCTGGAAATAGAATTGTTAGGGCATTTATAAGCTCTAAATTATCAGGGCAAGGATAAGTTTCACTCATTTGATATTTTTTACATTAGTGATGATTGACAAGAAATATTCATGCAAAACAGTATCAGAAGTAAGTTCTGTATGAAAGGTAGCGCCCAGATGATGACCTTGTTGAACTAAAACCGGTTCATCTTCATAAGTTGCTAAAATTTGGACATCTGGGCCGCATTGAACGATGCTAGGTGCTCTAATAAAAAAAGCATCAGATTTGTTCAATAACTTAGGGATATCAATTTCGGTGGAGAAAGACGCGATCTGTCGACCAAATGCATTTCTTTCGACAATCACATCTAAAATCCCAAAAGGTTCTAAGGGAAAATTCCTAATTTTCTTGCTCATCAAAATTAATCCAGCACAAGTGCCAAAAATTGGTTTTGTTTTTGCAAATTCCATTAAGGGATTGATGAGTTCAATGTATTTCATCTGACGAAAAATTGTTGTGGATTCTCCGCCGGGAATAATTAGACCATCGCAAAGAAGCAAGTCTTCGGGTTTTCGAACTTGCAAAGAAGTAACACCCAGAACTTTGAGAGTCTCCTGATGCTTAGCGAAGGCCCCTTGCAATGCCAGTACGCCAACTGTCAAAGTTTCATTTTCTGCCATTCTTTCTTACCATCCACGCTGGGCAAGCAATTCTTCTCTACCAAGGTGCTGAATATCGATTCCTTTCATGGCATCGAGAAGTCCCATAGATATTTTTGCAAGCATTTCTGGATCGTTAAAATAGGTCACCGCAGCTACGATTGCCTTAGCTCTTTTTTCTGGATCTGCAGCCTTAAAGATGCCTGACCCTACAAAAATACTTTCTGCCCCAAGCTGCATCATTAAAGCAGCATCTGCAGGAGTAGCAATACCTCCGGCAGCAAAATTTGGCACAGGAAGACGACCATTTTTAGCCACTTGCACTACAAGTTCGTAGGGGGCACCCATACGCTTTGCCTCTCCCATTAGCTCTGCCGGATCCAGAGATACAAGGCGACGGATGTCACGATTAATTGCGCGCATGTGGCGTACGGCTTCGACAATATTTCCTGTACCCGCTTCACCCTTTGTACGAATCATTGCTGCACCCTCGCCTAAACGGCGTAATGCCTCTCCCAAATCGCGAGCACCACAGACAAAAGGAATCCGGAAGTGGTTTTTCGAGATGTGGTTTTCTTCATCTGCAGGAGTCAAAACTTCGCTTTCGTCGATAAAGTCAACAAATAGAGCTTCTAGGATCTGAGCTTCAACGAAATGCCCTATGCGACATTTAGCCATGACAGGAATAGAAACAGCTTCTTGAATCGTTTGAATGAGTTCTGGATCTGACATACGTGCCATTCCACCTTCGGCCCGAATATCTGAAGGTATCCTTTCAAGCGCCATTACAGCGACTGCACCGGCATCTTCAGCGATTCTAGCTTGATCTGCATTTGTGACGTCCATGATAACACCACCTTTAAGCATCTCTGCGAGCCCCACTTTGACCTCAAAAGAGCCTTTTTCTACAAGGTGTTTGTTTTTCTGTTGCATGACTTTCCCTTTATAATACTATCTGTAAGTTGTTTTCTGCTATTTTTTGATCAACAAGAGTTCTTAAAGCCTCTGCACGATCAACTTTTTCCCATGTAAATTCAGATTCGGTGCGTCCAAAATGTCCTCCAAACGCTGTCTTTTGATATATAGGCCGACAAAGATCCAACATTTTTAAAATTCCACCAGGTGACAAATCAAAAAGTTCTTGGATAGCTTCTGACAAAAAATTATCCGCTACAATTCCGGTTCCAAATGTATCGACTTTAATCGAAATTGGCTGGGACATTCCGATGGCATAGGAGACTTGAATCTCGCAACGCTTAGCAAGCTTAGCTGCTACCACATTTTTCGCAATATAGCGTGCTGCATAAGAAGCTGAACGGTCAACTTTGGTCGGATCTTTTCCGGAAAAAGCCCCTCCGCCATGACGCCCCATTCCTCCGTAGGTATCGACAATAATTTTTCTGCCTGTAAGCCCACAATCAGCAGCAGGGCCTCCGATAGTAAAACGCCCTGTTGGATTGATGTAAAAAAGAGTCTTTTCATCAACGAGTTCTTTTGGAATGACATTTTTGATCAATTTTATCATGTCATCATGCAATACTTTCTGATCGATATTTACAGCATGTTGAGTAGAAAGTACGACGGTATGGACACGCAAAGGTTGATGATTTTCACTATATTCAATGGTAATCTGAGTCTTTGCATCTGGCCCTAAATAAGAAAGAATATTTGCTTTTCTAACTCTGTCTAGCTCCCTAACAATTTGATGAGAAAGCATAATAGGCAACGGCATGAGCTCTGGCGTGTCTTCGCATGCGAAGCCAAACATTAGCCCTTGATCACCGGCCCCCAGGGGTTTCGAATCACTAGCTCTTTCATCTACTCCTAAGGAAATATCAGGAGACTGACCATTAATCGAGACTAAAATGCCGCAAGAACGAAAATCTAATCCTAGACTCGCATCAGTATAGCCGATTTGTTCAAGCGTATGACGAACAATCTTTTGGAAATTAAGCTCGGCTTTGGTTGTGATTTCTCCGGCAACAATAATAACGCCGGGACAAACAAGAACTTCGCATGCCACCCTTGAAAACGGATCTACAGCTAATGCGGCATCAACGACGGCATCAGAGATTTGATCAGCAACTTTGTCGGGATGTCCAATAGCAACAGACTCAGAAGTAAATAAATAAGAAGACATCTTCAGCAAAACCGTGGTGCAGATGTTTGTGCTGTGCCAGTACATTTAGTGTTATACCACCCTCCCCTTCAAATTAATTTGGACGCAAAAGCCCGCAGTCGATCGATCGAATACAGGATGTTATCGATCGATCAACTGCTTTGCGCGCGTCCAAATTCAAATTTAAGGCCGAGGTTGATATATATGTATTCGCACTATAAGAATCTATCCTAGAGGAACTTAATATAATATGCAATAATAAAAACTATTTTGTAGAGCCTTTCAACGCTTCACTTCTTTTATTTGCCATATTTTCTGCAGCAACTTTAACAGCTATATTTTTATCAGAAAATGCAC
>JACDDG010000165.1 GCA_013817115.1 Parachlamydiaceae bacterium
TCCCGCGATTAAGCGATCAAAAACAGCCCCATATTATAATATTGGGTCGTTTTTGATCGCTTAATCCCGGGGCTTTCTCAAAGCCAAAAATCCAACATTTGGACGCACTTCGGTATAAAGGAAAAAAAATAATATGGCAGAAAGTTTGTAAAATAAACGCATAAGTGTAGTCCTTAATTCTTAAATTTATGGGTCATATCTAACAAATTATAATGCTATAATAAAAGGAAGGCAATATATTTTTGTGTAAGTTGTGTGTTTTTGCAAGTAAAGGAACTAAGAATTGAACGTGTTACGGAAGCGATTGATTTTTATCATTATAAGTGGTTTAATTTAATAGATAGGTGGTGGCCTAGGTGTTATACCGAAGAGCATCCAAATTTTGGGTTTTGGCAAAGAGAAAGCTCCCACGAGCGATCAAAACTACCCTATATTATAATATTGGGTCATTTTTAATCGCTTAATCGCAGGGCTTTCTCAAAGCCAAAAATCCAAAATTTGAACGCTCTTCGGAATAGACCTGACATTCTGACATTTGCACATTCGGGATTGTAAATTTTTACTTAAAGCAAATATTAGAATATCACGTCAAACACCTGGCGGTGCATTCCTTATCTTTTGCAAGTATGAATATGATTTGCAAAAGATCTTGCTAAAATTAATGTCCAAAGGCGATATACTACTCCGCATCAAGCAAATTGTGGAGGGCTAACAACGGGTATTCGCTAGTATGTGGCTTTCTTGCGCCCCTACCGGGGCGCACGTTTTGTGGTGATTTGAACCCCGGGTTTCGCTATCGCTGCACCCGGGGCTATTAACAGTTCCCCCTACCGGGGGATAAGGCATGAATGGCTTTTCTAGCATCTGATATACCGAAGAGCGTTCCAGTTTTGGTTTTTGGCACAGAGAAAGCTCACGTGATTAAGCGATCAAAAACGGCCCCATATTATGATATTGGGTCATTTTTGATCGCTTAATTCCGGGGCTTTCTCAAAGCCAAAAAATCCATAATTTGAACGCTCTTCGGTATAGCTTTTATTAACGATGTTCTATCCCCCGGTAGGGGGATAAGGCATGAATGGCTTTTCTAGCATCTGATATACCGAAGAGCGTTCCAGTTTTGGTTTTTGGCACAGAGAAAGCTCACGCGATTAAGCGATCAAAAACGGCCCCATATTATGATATTGGGTCATTTTTGATTGCTTAATCCCGGGGCTTTCTCAAAGCTAAAAATCCAAAATTTGAACGCTCTTCGGTATAGCTTTTATTAACGATGTTCTATCCCCCGGTAGGGGGAACTGTTAATAGCCCCGGGTGCAGCGATAGCGGAACCCGGGTTCAAATCATCACAAAACGTGCGCCCCTGTAGGGGCGCGAGAAAGCCACATAATAGCGCAGGCCTTTTGTTAGCCCGCTGAGACTGATCCAGAGCTTCGAAAATTTTGCTAAAAAATTTGACAATTAAATCATTATACTGAAAATCTTAAAGGCTAAATCTATGAAAAAAAGCGCTGCGATTGCTATCATCTTTAATGCAGAAAAGAATGCGATTGTTCTAACTAAAAGACGTGATGTACCTGTCTGGGTGTTCCCCGGTGGAGGTATCGATGACGGTGAAATGCCTGAAGTTGCTGCTGTTCGCGAAGCATTAGAAGAAACAGGGTTAGTTGTAAAAATTATACGTCAGGTTGCAAAGTATTCCCCCATCAACAGATTAACAAGCCCAACGTATACTTATGCATGTAGTGTTATGAAAGGGGAAATCGCAGTGAGTGCAGAAACTAAAGAAGTTCGATGGTTTTCTTTAAACAATTTACCTCAAATGTTTTTTTATGTTCATCATGAATGGCTTGTGGATGCCTTAAAAGATGAACCAAATTTAATAATTAAAAAAATAGACTCTGTGACCTACTGGAAAGTGTTTACATATTTTTTGAAGCACCCAACTCATGTAGTACGTATGTTGTTGTCGCGTCTGGGAATACCGATGAATTCATAGTTAAGATCTTAATCTGTCATTTCCTTCTTTTATCTATCCATTTTAATAGCTTCTAATGTATGTTAATATCTTTAAATTAAAGAGTTGATAAATAGTTTAGTTCGAAGGAAAATTTTATGCAGCCGGTACGCTCCACTTTAGTCGTTCCCAATCGCAGCAATTACGTTAGTACTGTTTCAGAGTTAATCGATGAAAATAGAGTATTCCATGATACCTATGTGTCAGTACGATTAGAAAATGGTTTTAGGAATTTCATTTATCCTGATTATCTCCAGCGAAATATGTCAAATCGATATGCAGTTCATGTGCTAAACGATATAATGTTCAATCTTCCTAGCGATGTCCAATCAGTTCTGTTAGATAAAATTTCTGGATTTCAATCGTGGGTTACAGCAAAAATGTATTGCACGGATGCCGCAGTTGAGCTGTACGCGCATAAAGTTCTAACGAATTTAAATGTTGCTCATCCACACAATAAAGCTACCGAAGCTTTTCTAAGGCATAAATATAAGGAATTAGTTGGAAGTAGCACTCGCGATGAACTCGATAACTTTTTAGTCGAATACAAAAAAGAAAATAACCCTCTTCCAAAAACTACCTTTTGGTCACATTTATTAATGCAGAAAGTGACTTATGTTGCGTCTATAACTTTCAAAATTATTTCATTTCCATTAGCTATGCTTGTTGGATTTAGTGTTTTGAACTGCGTTTTGAACTGCGGTGTAAAAATTTCTTATATAGTTTTGGATTATGCCCTTACATTAACAGTGCTTAGAATTATTGGAGTTAGTGTCTCAATTTTTGCAGCATCTTTATTGATTAGTTTCACGAAGCTTATGAACTATAATTTTATTAAATTTCCAGTTATTACGATAGTCGGTTTAACTATTTTTTTTGTTAAAATTATCGAGATAATTCGTGATCTTCCGACTTTAATTGCTTATTGTTTTAGTCAAGCATTTAGGAAAGTTTTATTGTCTGTTGCAGATACTATGGGTGTGCACTCGGCTTTTTATGCACGCATTCGACGCTCTTGTGATCTAAAAGATGCTGAGAATCTTTTTGTGCATCAAGTTATGCAGCTTAAAGTGAAAGCTGGATAACATTGTTGACAGGTTGGGCGAGTGAAGATCATTATTTGCCTATTTATTTTCTTTTCATTAATTTTTCACTATGATACGATCGCTAATAACTTGAGATAATATCTCTTGTTTTGCTTGACTTAAATTTAAAGTAAATTGAAGTCATTTAAATAATTTAAAAAAGGTAAATCTTTATGCAGCCTATAAGCCTAAATTTAACTGTTCCCGACCGCAGCAATTTTGTTGGTGTTGCTTCATGGGCTATTGATGAGAAATCGATGTTGAACAACAATGTTCAACAAGAAAATTACAAAAATTTAAAAAACCCTGAAGTTGTTTCATACAGCACGTTGTTGAATAATGTACGGTTACTTATTCCAGACTGTCAATCTCTCATTTTGAAGGAAACTTCAGGATTTCAATCATGGATTACAGCAAAGATGTATTGCGATGATAGTGCGGTTGAAATGTACGCGCGGAAAGTTTTAAAAGATTTAAATATTTCTCATCCGCTTAAGAAAGCTACAGAAGTTTTTCTAAGACATAAATTTAACCATCTAGTTCAAAATAGCCCTAAAAGAGATGTTGATAGCATTTTGCAGGAATACTATAAAGAAAATAATCCTCTTGAAAAAACAGCTACAAAGTATCAAGCAATAGCTCAAAAAGTTACTTCTTTTGCTGCCATTGTTTTGACGATTGTTGGAATTCCGTTAGCTCTTTACGGTGGTTACCGTTTATGGGCATGTGCTCATCAAGTGATTAATTTTGTTAAAGCTGAAATTGTACCAATTGTGGTGAACAAAATTATTAACTATACTCCTTTAGTAGTTATTCGTTTAGCGACTAAAATTTATGATTGGAGATTTACAATCTTTGTAACAGCCTTCGTAGCTAGATTTACAAGATTAAATAATTATAGTTTTATCAGAATTCCGCTAAATGCGTTAAGTGAACTAGCCTATCCATCAAAAGTTATTAATAGACTATATTGGTTGCCGTCCGATATTGCTATTTTTTCATACAACAAAATTCGTAATGCGGCATCGGCTAGCGCAAACTTTGTGGGTGAGAAGTCAGGTATTTATGCTCGGATACAAAGATCTTGCGATCTCAAAGATGCTGAAAATCTTTTTGTGCATCAGATTATGCATCTTAAAGTTCAAGCTGGATAGTTTTCCGTATCTTAGAAACTAGTTTGACGCATTAGTATTTTTTTGATAAAAATGCAGGTGTTAGCATGCGGCGAAGTAGTTGTGGCCCGTCCTCCATTGCCGTGCTACAATTTGCTGCTTCGCAGCTTGCTAACACTTAGCTTATTTGTCAAAAAGGCCGTAAAACTAACTTTGCGCCCTTGCTTTAAAACTTCTAGGCCCAGATCACTTTTCTTTCTTATTGTACGAAAGGCACTGAGGGCAACGAGTTATTCCTTGCACCCGATCATCCAAATAGCAAAACTGACAATACTCGCAAATGTACAGTTGATGCTCATCGATATTCATTTTTTTATGGCGCCTAGAATAATGCTGGGCTAACCATAAACCTAGAAGAGGGCCTAAGGTCAAGCAAAGATAGATCATGAATGCTGTCACAGAAGAAATTTCAATCATTGAATAACTCCTGGCGCTTTAGGGGCCATTACTATTTCAATTTCACCTGACACAATGTCAGGCGCTTTCTTTGGTGCAAACTTTAAACTTTTTAATGCTTCAATAGCGTAATTCTGAAGTTTTTCACCTTCAGGAGACTCTTTGATTTCCCACCAGAATATTTCCCCGTTAGTTTGATCTACTTGCACCTGGAAATGAACGCGATAAGTTTCATTTTTAGCTGTTTTTATTTGTGGGCGTTTATTCGTAAGGGTTGATAGTTCTAAAAGTTCTACAAGAGCCCCTGATACATGAAAATCTAAAAGTTCATATATTTTTGCATCATTTTTTAAAGCTAGAATTTCTTTCTCTAAAATTTCTTCCTGAGGAAAAAAGGGCGTGATGAAATCAATTTCTTGCGCAATAGATTCTTTGCTAACGATTGGAATCATCCTGGCCTTTGGAATGGAAGGATCGGTAGGTAAAGGGGCGATCAGATATGTCGGTATAGGCTCTTGTTCTTCCAAATGCTGATTTGTGGAATACACTCCACGTTGAATAGGCAGTTCTGTCGCTACTCTGACAGGAGGAAATAAAGATTGTTGATAATTCACTTGAAAAGGAGCAATTTTAAATATCAATAACGCTCCAAAATGGATTAAGAGCGCATAGCCCAAAGCACAAAGAAAAGTTACAGATAAGAAAGTTTGCCTGGCACGTAGGAGAATGTTTAATTCGCGTGTTTTGGCAATTTTTTCAAGTTTTAGCATCGATAATTCTCATTAAGGCATGTAATATGCCGGCTTATTCAGGCCTTTAGAGCATTTTACAGCTCGATATAACAACATTTTCTCACGGCCTTTGCCTTCCTCTGCGTCTCCGCGCCTCTGCGCCCATACTTTTACGCATCAGTTTTTTTGACAAAATATAATGGTTTACAAGCTGCGAAGCAGCAATTGTAGCACGTCGTTCCAGTGCCGTGCATCGTAGCCTCCAATTAATTCAAGCAAAGATAAGATGTTAGCAAACTCTGAACGTAGCAAAAACCGTGGCTTTGACTTATATGGAGGCTACGATGCACGGCATTGGAATCATACTTTTAACTCAACCTTTTTTTGAAAAAAATGCATCTAAAACATTGCCCTAAATTTTTCTGTAGTCCACAGCTAAGGCTCTGCCGCTCGCATCAAGTAACGTGTGGAAAGCTTACAGCGGTGGCTACGCACTTAAGTGGCTTTCTGGCGCCCCTACCGGGGCGCACGATTTGTAATGATCCGAACCCCGGGTTCCGCTATCGCTG
>JACDDG010000166.1 GCA_013817115.1 Parachlamydiaceae bacterium
CATCAGAAGGCTTAAAAAAATCTATCTGGTCGGAAGATCTTGTAACGCAAGTAGTTTCATTAGATGATTTATTTATGTGATTGATGATCGTTTCGTACATGCATGTAAACTGCGCCTTTTCCCCATGGAAACGAAGCTTCAAATCTGTGCACCACATTAAAAAGTGCAAATTGCCCATAATCAACATAATCTGTGAGTGGATAGCTGATCGTAATGATTTTAGTTCCGGGAGGAAGTTTTGCGAACTTCCTAATAAGAAGTTTTATTACCGGTTCATCCAGGCAAGTTCCATAAATGTAAATGACACTTGCGTCCATGTAGCTGTAGTCTAAGTAATTCCCTTCGCAAATTTTTACGCCGGTTACATGGAATTTATTTTTTACTTGATTGGCATATTCGACAAAAGTGGGAATCTGCTCAATACCGATAGCGCGACATTTGACGAATGAAGCAAGCCAAAAGCATGTCCGTGCTCTTCCGCAACCTAGCTCATAGACGATATCTTTTTCTGAGATTTGGCACTCTTTAACAATACGAGCGAGCGTTGTAAGGGGAGTTTCTCCATATTGATAAAGATCATCAGCACCGCGCGCAAGAAGATAATTTTTACTGATCGAATAGGGGCTTGTGAAAATGTATTTTGAAAGAAGGCTTAAATCTTGTTGTCGAAATCTTTTATTGGGATAGTACCGAAAGACGACTTCAATAAATTCAATCGTTTCATAAAAATAGACCACAATCCTGATCCAAAGAAGCTTTAAAAATTCAATCATAGAAGCTCCAAACTTTTCAACAGTTTCTAATATACTTTGTAGAGAACTATACCGAAGTGCGTCCAAATTTTGGATTTTTGGCTTTGAGAAAGCCCCGGGATTAAGCGATCAAAAATGACCCAATATTATAATATGGGGTCTTTTTTGATCGCTTAATCGCGGGAGCTTTCTCTTTGCCAAAATCCAAAATTTGGACGCACTTCGGTATATACTGAGCGCGGGCACAATGTTTTTTGCTGCGCGAAAGCTCCCTCGTTTGAACGATCGGAAGTGGCCCCATTTTAAGGCTGTACGAAACTACTAATTTGGGCTTCTCCGAATACTGAATTGACAAGAAATGCAACCAGGAAAAACATCAGTGTGGAAAGGACATCATTAAAAGCTGTTACGAGTGGTCCTGAAGCTACTGCTGGATCAATTCTAAATTTTGCGAAAACAAATGGGGAGAAGGCTCCCAGTGTTGTAGCGGTCATGCAAGCGGCTAAAATTCCACTACTGACTGTAGCTCCTAAAACTAGAGGAGATTTTCCAAGATGATGAAATCCAAAATTACCCACCATGTAAACAAGCACACCGCAAGCTATGCCAAAAACAGATCCAATAATTAGCCCGATTCTTAGCTCATTAATAATTGCTCGTTTGCGGGAACCTGGAGTGAGTTCACCTCTTGACATACCGCGTACTAAAATTGTACTGCATTGCAGTCCTACATTTCCTGACATCATATTAATCAATGGAACAAAGAAGGGGACTACAGCGAACCATACGCGGTCATTAAAGTAAGTTAAGGCTGTGGCTGTTACAAGGCCTGCGCAAAGTGTGACGAGTAACCAGGGCGCACGCCACATGAAGCGTTTAAAAGTGCCTTCATGTTCGCTAACGTCTTCCGCTGTTCCCGCAATGGTTGCAATAGTTTCGTCAGCAATATCTTCCATCGCTTCGACGACATCTTCGTAGGTGATTACACCCATCAAATGATCTCGATCATCAACCACGGGTAGAGCGGGAATTTCATAGCGTTCAACGTAGTCTACGACTTCATCGCGAGTGGCATGAACAGTAACTTTGTGCAGGACAGGTCGCATAACTTGTCTAAGAGGAACATCATGTGAATTAACAATCAAATTCCTACTGGGAACAAAACCGGCAAGCTCTCCTTCATCTGTCAGAACGAAAATTCGCCTAGTTAAATCAATTCCCGGATTCTCCCGGATGGCTACAGCCACCTCTCCGATTGTGGTATTCATTTTAAATGCAAAAAATTCATCCGTCATCAAGCGCCCGGCACTATGGCGATCGTGCTTTTGGAGTTCTCGAATGCGTGCAGCTTTTTTAGGATCTAAAAGATCAATTACTCGTTTGAGGCGTCTGTCGGACATGTCATCGAGAAGCCTTACAGCTTCATCCGGTGGAATTTTTTCGATTAATGATTTAATTTCAAGGTCATCGATTTGACGAAAAATTGCGGTCCGGGTGTTGCCGCCCGTATTTATCATGAAGATTATTTTTGCGTTTAAATCGCTCAGATTTTCATAAACAACAATTCGTGCGCTTGGGGGCAATCTTGCTACTGCATAAGCTAAGTCAATTGGGTCGTGTTCACTGGCAATTTTAGCAATGTCGTGTAGAAGAAGCTGCGAAGTTTGCTTGTGAAATGCTTTTTCAAGTTTTTCATTTAGCACGTCATCAAGTTGGCTGGTTTTAGAGTCGAAAAGATGCTCTGTTTCATTGCCGCCGTCATTTTCAAGATATTCGAATTTCATTTAAAGGTCTCACTTACAATTCAGGCTAAAGCTGAGGATTTGCATTTCCTCTTGAAATAATTGCTTTTAAAAGTTACAATGGGTTTATTACTATTTGACTCCAAGATTAAATTATTTACCAGAAGAAAAATGACCATGTCACAAGAAAAAACAGGGGTATTCCCTCCAGAAAAAATCCGTAATATTGCCATCATCGCCCACATTGACCATGGGAAGACAACAATGCTTGACAGTATGTTAAAGCAATCAAAAGTTTTCCATGAGCATGAAATGGTACCTGAAAGAGTAATGGATTCTAACGATCAAGAAAAAGAACGGGGAATCACCATTTATGCAAAAAACACTTCTGTCCTTTATAACGACTACAAAATCAATATCATCGATACTCCAGGACATGCAGACTTTTCCGGTGAAGTTGAACGTGTATTGGGGATGGTCAATAGTGTTCTTCTGCTAGTCGATGCACAGGAAGGCCCAATGCCGCAAACGCGTTTTGTCCTATCAAAGTCTTTAAAAATGGGATTGAGACCTATCGTTGTTCTTAACAAAATTGACCGTCCTCATGCCAATCCGGACCGTGTTTTAGACATGACGTTTGATCTCTTTTCTGAATTAGGTGCTTCTGACGAGCAACTCGATTTTAAATATTGCTATGCTTCAGGTCTAACAGGCTTTGCTATTCAACATCTTGGTGATGATCGCAAAAACATGAAGCCTCTTTTTGATTTGATTATCTCCGCTGTGGATGCTCCTAAAGGCTCTTTAGGCAATCCGTTTCTTATGCATGCTTCCACTATGAGCTATGATGACTACGTTGGGCGCCAAGCTTGTGGACGTATTCTTGAAGGAACAATTAAAAAGGGGCAACAAATCCTTCATATTGATGAAAATGAAAAATATACTAAAGCAAATATTACACGCATCGAATCGCACTTAGGATTGCAGAAAGTTGAAGTAGAAGAAGCGGGAGTAGGCGATATTGTTATTCTTTCAGGTTTTCCGGATGTAATGATCGGCGACACACTTTGCGATCCAAATAACATCGTTCGTTTGCCACGTATTCATTTAGATCAGCCTACAGTTTCGATTGACTTCATGGTCAATAATAGCCCGTTTGTTGGTCGTAGCGGTAAGCATGTCACGATGAATAAAATACGTGACCGCTTAGAAAAAGAAAAACGCAGTAATATTTCTCTGAATATTGGACATCCGGATGATGGAACTGAGAAAATTACGGTTGCGGGTAGAGGAGAGCTTCACTTATCTGTTTTGATGGAAGATATGCGTCGTGAAGGCTATGAATTTAGCGTTTCGAAGCCTCAAGTTATTGTAAAAATGATCGACGGCGTCAAGCATGAACCTTTAGAACGTGTTCAAATTGATGTTCCTGAACAATATTCTGGGATGGTTATTGAAGAGTTATCTAGACGTCGGGGTGAACTTCAGCATCTTGCTACTGATGAACATAAGATTACGCAAATGGAATTTTTGATTCCTACGCGTGGTTTAATGGGCTATCGTAATGAGTTCTTAACAGCAACACGTGGTTTAGGTATTCTAACATCTCTATTCGAAAAGTACACTCCCTGGAAAGGGACAATACCTGGGCGCCTTCGTGGTGTTCTAGTTTCTATCGGGCCTGGAAAAACGAATGGTTTTGCTTGCTTTAACTTGCAAGATCGCGGAACTCTTTTTGTTTCTCCTGGCGAAGATGTGTATGAAGGGATGGTTGTCGGTGAAAACACACGTGATAATGACTTAATCGTGAATGTTACGAAAGGTAAACAGTTGACTAACATGCGTGCATCCGGAACTGACGAGAACATTGTTTTGATCCCAGCTCGTAGATTTAGCCTAGAGCAAGCCATTGACTACATTCAAGATGATGAGCTTATTGAAGTAACTCCTGAAGCGATTCGTCTTCGTAAGCGTTTACTTACAGAAAATGAGCGCAAGCGGGGACCAAAATCGTAATATTCAATGTTACCAGGTAGTCAATTTAATGCATGAAAAACTGCCTATCCAAGCTGTTCCTCCATTAATTTATGGGACAGCTTGGAAGAAAGATAAAACAGCAGAGCTTGTCGAAAAAGCAATATTATGCGGTTTTCGAGGAGTCGATACAGCCTGTCAACCGAAGCATTATTATGAAGCTGGGGTTGGACAGGCTTTGTTGCGTCTTAAAGAGCACGGCATTTTTAGAGATAATCTCTTTTTACAAACTAAATTTACACCTTTATCAGGTCAGGATTCTGCTAACATACCTTTTGATCCCGCAGCTTCCCTTGATGACCAAGTGCGACAATCGTTTGCTTGCTCACAGAAGAATCTAGGGGTTGAGACTGTTGATTCGTTAGTGCTGCATTCTCCCTTGCGATCGCATGAGCAAACCATGCAGGTGTGGCGTGCGATGGAAGATCTCTATAAGGCTGGTGTCGTGCGTATGTTGGGTATTAGTAATTGCTATGATCTTGATGTATTTAAATCCATCTATGATGAGGCAAAAGTAAAGCCTTCGGTTTTGCAAAATCGTTTTTACAGTGAGACCGGTTACGACCAAAAACTTCGTGAATGGTCTGGCGAAAGGGGAGTGTGCTATCAAAGTTTTTGGACGTTAACTGCGAATCCCCAAATTTTAAGTCATCCATTAGTACGTAGCTTGTCGGTAATTAAGGGGGTGACTGAAGCTCAATTATTTTTTCGCTTTCTGACACACTTGAAGATTACTCCTTTGATTGGCTCATGCTCTGAGAAGCACACGAAAGAAGATCTTGCTATTTTCGACTTTACTTTATCGAATGCAGAGATAGCTTCAATAGAAACTCTAATATTGTCTAGATGATTACGAGAATGATTTCCTAAAAGTATTTCCGTTAATTAATCCGTTTTTTACTACCTGATTTTTTTTTTGAGAAAGAACATTAATTTGCTTTTGCTCTAAAGAGTATACAAAGCTAAGGTTAGTCCGGAGGGGTAGGGGCATAGCGCATTGTAGCACGTCATCTCAATGCCGTGCCTTCGTAGCCTTAAAACAACTCCAAGCCAAGTTTAGATTGGGCATCATAATTAGAATCATAAGCTATTTCTTGCTGTGCACTTGCGGTTGCTAATATGTAAATCCAGGCTTAGGATTTTTTGAAGGCTACGAAGGCAGTGCATTGGAATCATGCTTTTCACTTAATCTTTTTTTTAAAAAGTTATGCTCTAAAACATTGCCCTAACCCTAAAGGTTTTTTGTAGTCCACAGCTAAGGCTCTGCCGCTCGCATCAAGCAACGTGTGGAAAGCTTACAACGGTGGCTACGCACTTTGGTTGCTTTCTGGCACCCCTGCCGGGGCGCACGTTTTGTAATGATCCGAACCCCGGGTTCCGCTATCGCTGCACCCGGGGCTATTAACAGTTCCCCCTACCGGGGGATAGAAC
>JACDDG010000167.1 GCA_013817115.1 Parachlamydiaceae bacterium
TTCCACTAGAAAGGTTTCAAGAAGCTCTAAAAAATGATGGTGGAAGCTATAGCATTCATAAATTAGGAGAACATCATCATAAAAAGGATGAGATTCCCACTTCCGTGGGAATTAATAAAGGCAAAGGTACAGGCTCTTTTTATTGCCCTATGCACTGCGAAGGCGATAAAACTTATGACAAACCAGGCAATTGCCCTGTCTGTGGAATGGATTTAGTCGAAGAGCAAAATCTAGCGGCAACTTCTTCGGAACAATGGACCTGTCCAATGCATTCCGAAATCGTAAGGGATGAACCGGGAAGCTGTCCTATCTGTGGCACGGATTTGGTCCCTATGGAACCCGACCAATCCGCAGAAGAAAAAACGTATAGAAAATTATTAAGTAAATTTTGGATTGCAATAGCGTTCACTTTGCCTATTTTTTTAATAGCGATGAGCGAAATGATTCCAAAAAATCCGTTGTACGATTTGATGGAACAGAAATATTGGAACTGGGTTCAGTTTGCACTTTCCTTGCCTGTGGTATTTTATGCTACGTGGATGTTTTTCGAGCGCGCTTACAAAAGCATCAAAACCTGGAATCTAAATATGTTCACACTTATCGGTATTGGTTCAGGGGTGGCATGGTTATTTAGTGTTTTTGGCATGTTTTTTCCAGACGTTTTCCCAAATCAATTTAAAACAGGATCTGGTGCAGTACACGTTTATTTTGAGGCAGCTACCGTTATATTGACACTTGTGCTTTTAGGACAACTTTTAGAAGCTCGTGCGCATAGTAAAACCAGTTCAGCAGTAAAAGAGTTGCTGAAGTTAGCACCTAATAAAGCCATAAAAATAGTGGATGATGACGAAGTAGAAGTAAGCATCGACAACATTAAGATGAACGACATTCTAAAAGTTAAACCAGGCGAAAAAATTCCTGTGGATGGAATAATTACTGAAGGCGATACCAGCATTGATGAATCTATGATAACTGGAGAACCTATTCCTGTAGACAAATCTGAAGGCAATAAAGTAAATAGCGGAACAATTAATGGCAACCAATCCTTTTTAATGAAGGCCGAAAAAGTTGGGTCAGATACACTACTGTCACAAATTATCCGAATGGTCAATAACGCCAGTCGAAGTCGTGCGCCAATTCAAAATTTAGCAGATAAAGTATCCGGTTACTTTGTGCCTATTGTAGTCATAATTTCTTTACTAACATTTGCGATTTGGGCTATTTGGGGTCCAGAACCTGTTTATGTTTATGCATTTGTGAATGCTATTGCAGTGCTGATAATTGCATGTCCATGCGCATTAGGATTAGCAACACCAATGTCGGTAATGGTTGGTGTAGGTAAAGGTGCTCAAAATGGCGTATTGATTAAAAATGCTGAAGCGCTTGAAGAACTGGACAAGGTAGACACCCTAATCATTGATAAAACAGGAACTATTACGGAAGGAAAACCAACAGTAGAAAAAATAGGCTCTTTCAATGATGGTTTTAGTGAAAGTAAAGTGCTAGAATACATTGTGTCATTAAACAGCAATAGCGAACATCCATTAGCCGAAGCAACCGTTAAATATGGTAAAGAACAAAATGCTGAACCCGAAACTTCGGGATTAAAATCAGATTCATTTAGTGCAGTTACGGGCAAAGGTGTTGAAGCTACTATTAATAGCAAAAGAGTAGCATTGGGAAATCCCAAAATGATGGAACATGCAAATGCAGAAATTACCTCGCAAATGCAGGAAGAAGCTAAAACCTATCAAAAACAGGGCAAAACAGTTTCGTATCTGTCGGTAGATAAATCAGTTGTTGGTTATGTAGTCATAGGCGACAAAATCAAAGAAACCAGTGCGAAAGCAATCAAACAACTTCAAGACAATGGTATTGCGGTAATCATGTTAACAGGCGATAATCACGATACAGCACAAGCTGTAGCTTCTGAGCTTAATCTTGCGGATTTTAAAGCAAGTATGTTACCCGAAGATAAACTTAAAGAAGTTGAGAAGCTACAAGAAAAGGGTAAGGTAGTTGCTATGGCAGGTGATGGTATTAATGATGCACCAGCGTTAGCAAAAAGTGATATTGGTATTGCTATGGGTACAGGCACAGACGTGGCCATAGAAAGTGCGATGATAACATTGGTAAAAGGCGATTTACACGGTATTGTAAAGGCACGCAATTTAAGTCATGCTGTAATGAAAAACATCAAGCAAAATCTGTTTTTTGCACTCATATATAACACATTGGGAATACCCATTGCAGCAGGTGTGTTATTTCCGTTTTTTGGAATTTTACTCTCGCCTATGATTGCAGCATTAGCAATGAGTTTCAGTTCGGTTTCTGTTATTGCTAATGCATTAAGATTAAGAACTATTAAAGTTTAACTATTAAATCGACCGAACTTGTAAAAAAAATATTTAAATGCGAGTGTAACCTAAAATATACACTATCCGCAGGAAAATCAATTTGCTAACTTATTTATTGTCGATTTTAATCCACGAAAAGAATGTCTGCTTATCTTCCTGTTCTTCAATGTAAAAGCTTCTATAATGAGAATCAGGTATTTCACAGTAGAAAACAGCCGTATTATATGTGCTTTGAATTCCTTTATACGTTGGGCAATCAATGGTGTCACATTTATTTTCTTTAGGTAAGGAAATGACATGGACATCTGGACCTGAAATTTGTAACTCTTCGGCTAGACCTCTTAATGCACCTTGCTCAGGAGATTCATTAAACTGTAGTTTTTCAGCTACAAAAGGATGTCCTCCCTCGCGAACTCGCCCATTTTTAAAGACCTGTTTTTCTTCAAAAAGCTGGAATCTTTCTCCTTGGCTGTTGATATAGAAACACTTTATCGCAACGCCTTCCACATGACGATGTAATATCCCGTTTTCAATGCTAAGACGGCAATCCCCTTTTTTTATTTCATTGAATAAATCAGATACGCTTTTGATCCAATTATCATATTTTATTTGAAAATATGAAAGTAGTTCGCTTAAATCTTCAGTACTATTTAGGTCTGTCATATTAAAACCTGCTTGATAGTTTTTTGCTGCAAATGAAGTCAAAGACAATGAGATCAATGAGATCATCACAATGAAGGTAACTTGAAATTTTTGAATAAAATTTTTCAATATATTATGTCCTTAGCCGTTAATTAAAGTTTATCTAATTGGGTTTTAAAACTGCTGTTAATCTCACTTAATTATTTATACATCATATCTCATATTGAAACCAACAAAAAATGAAAAATTTTAGCGATTTTATTCTCGCGGCAAAATACAATAACGTCAAAAAGGTATTTGCCTAAGGTGCAGACGATGCATTAATTTAAATTTAGAAATCATCAAAATCGAATAAATTCCAATAGCTTTATAGCCATAAAACCCTTATCATCTGTTCATAGCGTTTTGATGGTACTTCTTTTAGCTGTGCTTCTTTGCAAAGGCTCAAGCAGTATAATTCACCTTTATCAATGATTTTAATAAAAACTTACGAAGAGCTTGACCGCTGGTTAGAAGAGTACAACTACTTTGAAGACGGTCACGTACTGAAAATCGACATGAATCCCCTTGTCATTACTATAGGAATGTTAATAAGGGGAACCTATGAAGCAAATACGGAAAAAGAAAATTTATCTTTTAAAATCACTCCAGGGGATGTGTTTGCCTTTGATTATTCTCCCAGTTTTGAGCCGTCAGACAATCATTACATTGAATCTATAGAGCCTTTAGAAGTTTATCGAGGCATTGGCTTGCAATTTATTGGCCCTCCCACACTTACCCTGACTGCGGAATCATTCTCGATTTCTGATTCTGAGATCATCAAGAGCATTTTTGAACCTTGGGTCAGCCGAAATGAAATCTCCTGCGAGTTACTATGAAGGAAATTCCAAAACCACACTTTTGGCAACAAGAATTCAAAAAATTTGGCTGTGATGTAGGCACTTCGCCTGCAAATCGAAAGTCAGGGTAATTATGAGACTTGGCTTTGCTGGTTTTTTCGGTCTACCTGTCTGTGTGCACAGTTACAACAATGGTAAAGCGAGTGATTCTTGTCCCGTTCTGCTAAAACCTCGCCATGAAGTAGATGAACAACCTATTGGAGAGAATAGTCAACTGATTCATCGGCATCAAAAAGGTGAGCATTTTTTTGAAACAATCCGAACGTTTTACAAAGATTTAAATACAATTTTGCGACCCCCTTTGCTTTAGTTAAAACACTTGGCTTTTGGTATGGTCTTTGGATGGGAGTTCGTACTTTAGCTCCTATTTCAAGCGTAAAGCTTAAAAGAGGATTCATTCAGAAGCTGATGCCAATACTTGCAACAGAGCCGAGGATTAAAATGGTCTCAAATCATAATGGCATACCTTTCACTGACAAGTTGTCTATGCTGAATCTGCGCTTCGGATGGTCGGATTAATAGAAAATTTTAGTAGGCTTCTTATATTAAGTGGACACGGAAGCGCGACAGAAAACAACCCTTATGCTTCCGCTCTTGATTGTGGAGCTTGTGGAGGAAATCACGGTGGTCCCAATGCAAAGATTTTAGCAGCCATTCTTAATGATTCTGAAGTAAGAACTTCTCTTAAAAAGAAAGGTATCACTATTCTAGAAGATGCTCTTTGCATTGCGGCTGAACACAATACGACCACCGATGAAGTGGTGTTATACGATTACAATATTATGACCGAAAGCCACAAGCGTCCAACGGAACAATTAAAAATAGACCTAGCAAAAGCCGGTGATTCCAACAGCCAAAACCGTTGCACTCAGTTCGGTTTAAAAGACTCAAAAGTCAATTCTAAAAAACAAGTTTTAAAACGTAGTTCTGATTGGGCCGAAGTACGCCCTGAATGGGGGCTTGCGCGAAACGCAGCCTTTATTATTGGGCCACGCACCTTAACTAAGAGCTGGATTTGCAGGGGCGCTGTTTTTTGCATTCTTATGATTGGACTCAGGATGAAAATGGTAAATTGCTTGAAGCTATTCTCACGGCACCAATGGTGGTTGCTCAATGGATCACCACCATATATTTCTTTTCGACTGTTGATAATATTGCTTATGGCAGTGGCAGTAAAATCACTCACAATATTGCAGGTAAAATTGGCTTAATGCAAGGAAATGGAAGTGATTTGATGCATGGACTTCCCCTACAATCGGTGAACTCATCAGACGACAACCAGTATCATGAGCCCATGCGCTTACAAGTAGTGGTTCATGCTCCTTGCGCTGTGATTCAATCGATTATTGAAAAACGGCCTATTTTAAAAACATTATTTTTTAACAATTGGGAAATCCTCGTAGCGATAGATCCGGCTGACAATAAGCCATACCGTTTGATTGAAAAGGAAAATGGAAAGAAATCCGCACATTTTGAAGAACTGAAAATAGATTCCGGAAATGACTGAACCTATCCTCAGAAAGAGTGCATCAGTGGAGACTGACATGCGAGCTTATATTTGGAACCATACGTGTATGCGGTAATCAAAAAATTAGCTGGTGCTTTCACGTTGCAAAATACAATAACGTCAAAAAGGTATTTGACTAAGGCGCAGAGACGGTGCATTAATTTAAATTTAGAATCACCAAAATCGAATCTTGAAAAGCATCATCCCTTTGGCAAAAAAACTATCTACGCCAAAAACACAACATCAAAGTTAAGATGTACAATTGATTTTAACATGAACCTGAATATTTAAAAGGAATGCTTGTCAAGTTTTACTAGAACTGTCAAATCTTTTAGCAGGAACGCCCTGAGGTTGCTCAGTGTTGTCAAACTACATTTTTTAGTTTCAACCTTTTTATTGCCCCTTTTTAAGGTTGCCGTATTTAGATGATTCATGTTATTGTATTATTAGCGCATTAAATCAACCTATGACCGCAAAATCCCGTTGGATTTTGCTTCGACCTATCTCGCGAACGTTTTACGAGAATTTATAACTATCT
>JACDDG010000168.1 GCA_013817115.1 Parachlamydiaceae bacterium
GACCGATCCTACTGATGAGACTACATTTAAAATTCTTACTGAGTTCGAAAAGGGAGATTATTCGGCTTTTGAACAGATTCAAGAGGCATTAGTTATTGCAATCAAACGGCGTCAAGAGCTTGAAAAACAAGTAGATATGGGCAGTTTACCGAAAAATGTCAAAACGGAAGAATTCAAAAACATGCAATGGTTAAAAACTGGGCCTGAATTAGTTGTGCGAATTGCACGCATGAAAGCACTACAGGTTGAGGCAGCTTCTAAACTTACCGAAGACAATAAAGGTAAAGCCTTTAAGCGTATAGCTAAACGACAAGCTCTTTTTGAAGATGAAATGCAAACGAAAGATCCGGTACAACAAAGCCGGCAAATGCTGGCTAATATCTTAAAGGCTACAGCCGCTTCACTTGATTCACACACTTCCTATTTTACTCCTGATGAAGCTGCTCAGTTCATGATCAATGTTCAGCAGCGTTTGTTTGGAATCGGAGCTCAACTTCGTGATGATGTGAATGGTTTCACCATCGTTAAGATCATTGAAGGTGGACCTGCAGCGAATAGCAAAGAATTGAAAGTTAAAGACCGCATCATTGCAGTGAATGGAGAGCCTGTAGTTGGTCTCGACATCATCGATGCTGTCGATTTGATCAGGGGAGAGGAAAATACTCCTGTGATGCTTACGGTTGTTCGAGATACAAATGTTGATGGTGTAAAAAAAGAAGAGACTCTTAATATCAAGATTATTCGTCATGAAGTTGTTTTAAATGAAACCCGTTATGAGTCAGTGCTTGAGCCTTTTGCCGACGGAGCTATTGGATATTTACGTTTGTTTTCGTTTTACCAAGATCCAGATAGCGCCTCAGGATCTGATCTAGCTAAAGCTATACAGGAGATGAAAAAGGAACGCCCTTTAAAAGGATTGATCCTTGATCTGCGCTATAACTCAGGTGGATTACTTTCACAAGCCGTTGCAGTTGTCGGATTATTTATTTCCAAAGGTGTGGTGGTATCGATTAAGGACGAAAATGGTATCATCCAGCATTTACGTCATCTAGATGAAGATGTGGTTTGGGATGGTCCTTTGGTTGTTTTGGTTAATCGCGCTAGTGCTTCAGCTTCCGAAATCGTTGCAGGAACTTTGAAAGATTATGGCCGCGCGCTCATTGTAGGGGATGATCATACTTATGGAAAAGGATCGTTCCAAACGTTTACTCTTAATTCCGGTAACGCTGGTCAAACGAATCCACAGGGCGAGTATAAGGTCACACGAGGTCGTTATTATACTGTCTCCGGAATGACACCTCAGCTTAAAGGCGTTGGGAGTGATATCGTTGTGCAAGGTCCTCTGTCTGAATCTGAAATAGGAGAAAAATTTAGCAAGTTTCCGCTTGAAGATGATTCAATCCATGAAAGTTTTGATGATGATCTTTCAGATATTCCAATTACTCAACGGAATAGCATACGTCTATTATACAAATTCAACATGCAGCCTAAATTAAGAATGTATGAACCCTATCTTCCAACTTTGATCTTGAATTCTAAAATTCGCCTTGAAAGAAATAAGCCGTATCAAGAATTTTTAAAAGAACTGAAAGAAAAAGAAAACGATAGCGAAAGTTCGAAAGATGTAGAACCCCCAGAAGAAACACCGGAAAATTCTCCAGGTAAGGGCGATTTGCAATTGATAGAAGCAGACAATATCTTAAAGGATTTGCTTTATCAAATGCTTGAAAATAAAAAATCAGGAAATAAACCAGCAGCAGCTCCCTCGACAACTAAAGGAAAACCATGACTGTACGTGTCCGAATTGCTCCTTCACCAACCGGAGATCCCCATGTAGGCACTGCTTACATGGCATTATTTAATCTTATATTTGCTCGCCACCACGGTGGGAAATTTATCCTTCGTATTGAAGATACAGATCAAACTCGCAGCCGTCCTGAATACGAAAACAATATCTATGAAGCTCTTCGCTGGTGCGATATTCATTGGGACGAGGGCCCGGATGTTGGAGGTCCTTTTGGCCCTTACCGCCAATCTGAGCGATTCGATATTTACAAAAAATATGTTTTTCAGTTAATTGAGCAAGGTAAGGCATATAAATGCTTCTGTACTCCGGAAAATTTACAGGAAATGCGCGAATTAGCTGTCGTACGTGGTGATGGTCGACAAGGGTATGACCGGCGATGCCGCAACTTAAGTCTGGAAGAGATCACTCAAAAAGAAGCTTCCGGCATGTTGTATGTCATTCGTTTAAAAATGCCTTTAACAGGCGAGTGTGTTTATGAAGATCTCATAAAAGGTACAATTACGTGCCCTTGGGCTGACGTCGATGATCAAGTATTACTTAAATCCGATGGATTTCCCACTTATCACTTGGCAAATGTCGTCGATGATCATCTCATGGAAATTTCTCACATCATCCGTGGTGACGAATGGATGACTTCAACCCCTAAGCATGTTTATCTTTACGAAGCTTTTGGTTGGACACCTCCTCATTTTATGCACATGCCCTTATTGCTTGGCAAAGATGGTAAAAAATTATCTAAGAGAAAGAACCCAACTTCAATTTTCTTTTATCGTGATAGCGGTTATCTTTCCGAAGCCTTTTTGAACTTTTTGACATTGATGGGTTATAGCATTGGCGGCGATCGGGAAATCTATCCAATGGAACAACTAATTAAAGAATTTGATTACAAGAGAATTGGCACTTCCGGAGCTGTTTTTGATGTGCAAAAACTCGATTGGATTAATCAGCAATATATAATCAATAATATTCCTCAAGATAACCTATGGGGCCGGATGAAAGAATGGAGTTTTAATGATGAATTTATGCAACGCTTGATGCCGCTATGTCATACTCGCATCAAGACTTTTGGCGATTTTATGGAGCTGTGCGATTTTTTCTTTATTAACCAATTAAAGTATACACATCCTCTATTCACCATAAAAGGTCAAACATTCGAACAATCGATTTATTTATTGCAGGCGATTATTTGGCATTTAGATGAGCAAGAAAACTGGGAAAGTTCGGGCATGTACCAAGCATCTCGCGAAGTGGCAGAAGTTTTTGAAGTGAATCATAAAAAAGTCATGATGCCACTGTTATTTGCAAGTTTGATGGGGAAAGCGAGTGGCCCGCCATTATTTGATTCTGTAACTTTATTAGGAAAAGATCGCACGCGCGTCCGACTGTTGAATGCAATCGAATTTTTGGGGGGCATCTCAAATAAAAAAATATCTCAACTCAAGAAGCAGTGGGATGTTCGCAGTTGTGGCACAATTATGGCCGAAGCGGTAACGCGTTAAAAAAATTGATCCTTCACGCCTTGTAGGTGCGAAGGATCAATTTTTTTAACGATTAAGAAGTTAAATCAGTGTATTTTTATTCTTGGTTAGGCTATAATAAGCTTTATTGACTTATTTATTTAAAAAAAGGGGGTTGTAATTGAATTCAATTTGGGAAAAAATTATCAACTGCTGTGAGATTACTAAAGAAGTTCTTGATGGAAGATATGGCTGGTTCTGGGATATCTTAACAATTTCTTTAATCGTTCTTTTTTTTAATTATCTTTTCAAACGCGTATTGGTTTTTTTTGAAAATCACTTCAAAACGCGACAACAAATTTGGCAACAAACCCTTGTTGGAGCCCTCTACAAACCAATGAGCTATTTTGTATTCTTTTTTGCTGCAATACAATTTTTAGATTTTCTTTCAAATCATATATTTCAAAGTAGTTTTCTTTCTAGAAAGGAAATGATTCTTAGCGTAGCTGGAATTCTTTCACTAGCATGGTTTTTAATGAAATGGAAAAATAATGCTATTTTTGCAGTTTTGACTAAAGCTAAAGTAAATAGGACAATTACAGATCGTACACGCATAGATGCTATCGATAAAATTTTGACAGTGCTTATAATAATTATCAGTGGATTGATGCTTCTAGATGCTACAGGAAATAATTTAAACACTCTAATTGCTTTTGGTGGAATCAGTGGATTGGCTTTAGCATTTGCTTCTCAAGAGGTCATCGCAAGTTTTTTTGGAGGGCTCATGATTTACATGACCCATCCTTTTCTTATTGGAGATTGGATTATTTTACCGGAAAAATCGATTGAAGGAACAGTTGAGGAGATAGGCTGGTATACCACAAAAATTCGTACACTGGATAAACGACCTCTTTACGTACCAAATTCAATCTTTTCAAAAATTGTTGTGGTAAATCCTTCCCAAATGAGCCATAGGCAATTTAAAGAGAAAATTGGAATACGCTATAGAGATGTAGCTGCACTAAAGGGAATTATATCTGACCTTAGGCTAATGCTTGAACGTCATAATGATGTAGATCAAGAAATGGTTAATACTGTTTTCTTCACAGCTTTCGGAGCTTATTCATTAGATATTTCCTTTACTGCTTATACTTTTGAGACTTCAACCATTGGATTCAATCGAATTAAGGAAAAATTTCTTTTTGAAATTATTGAAATTTTAGATAAACATAATGCCGAGTTAGCATATCCAACTTCAACTACATGCGTAGAGACAAGTGCTGAGGCCCTTTCCATTCCAATAAATGCCCTTCCTGCTACTCATAACGGCTAAGAATAATGAATACAAATGGGGGCTTGCAAGTTTCTCGCTTGCAAGCCCCCAAATGGAGAAGACTAATAGAATCCTTTATATTTTATGTTTGTGAACACGCGGCCTACGCGCATTATATTTTTTTTGGTCTGATATTACTTTCAGGGCTTAACATACCGATTAGTGAAGAATTAATGCTTTTAACTGCTGGAGCTCTGGGTAGCATATGTGGGCTTGAGACTTCTGCTATGACCACTCTTTATGTTTGGGTATTCTTTGGTTGTTGGATTGCTGCATGGGAGGCTTATTGGTTAGGACGTTTGCTTGGTCCCAAATTGCTTACGCTTAAATGGTTCCGGCATATCATTACAAAAAAGCGCGTGGATAAATTTGGACAATACATCGAACGGTTTGGAGTGTATGCTTTTCTTGTAGGAAGATTTATTCCGTGTGGTGTGCGAAATTCACTTTTTATGACCTCAGGGCTGACAAAAATGCCATTTCGACAATTCCTTTTGCGTGACTTCGGAGCTTGCCTTTTGGCATGTTCTGTATGGTTTTATTTGGGTCATCTTTTTGGAGATAACTACAAGCTAATTTTAGAAATGTTTAATGTCTATGAAAAGATCTTTCTAGTAAGTGTAATATTAATTGTAAGTTGTCTAGGGGTTTACCTATACAGACAAAGTCGAATCCATAGTGTAGTAGATAAAAATTGAAGAGGTTTAATGTTTACTTTGCCAAATTTATTATCATTAATGCGCATGCCTTTGGCGCTTTTATTTTTCCAAGAAAATCCGGCATGGCGTGGAGTTGCGATTGTTTTAGCTATGCTGACGGATGGTTTGGACGGCTATTTAGCTAGAAAGTATCAGCAAATTTCTCGAGTCGGCACCTGGTTGGACCCTTTGACAGACAAGCTTTTCGTACTTATTGCATTAGGCGTTTTGTTGCAAGAGCAGCGTTTACAGCTATGGCAAGCAGCTGCTTTTATGAGTCGTGACTTTGCTGTGGCGTTATTTGCTATTTATTTGGCTATCTCGCAGCGTATTACCAATTATACCGTACGAGCAATTTGGTGGGGTAAAATAACCACGGCAATGCAATTTGTAGCTTTGCTGGTTCTTGTATTTCATGGACCTATACCTTCTTATTGGTATGGACTATTCATCCTTTGCGGTGTGTTGGCTTATAGTGAACTTTTTCGAACTAGATGTGTCGGCAATTCCATCTAATGTATCTTAGTTGAATAAGCCAAGTAAATTTAGTACTCTTTTATTCGCGCTTCGATGTTATAGGTTTTTCTCGCGCCCCTACCGGGGCGCACGTTAGAGATGATCCATACCCCGGGT
>JACDDG010000169.1 GCA_013817115.1 Parachlamydiaceae bacterium
TTGATGAATGGCTTGCAGAGGCGTTTAGATAATGTATAACCTTAATAAGGAAACTGCTATGGAAGAGAAACAGAATCACTTACAGAGGGGAAATTCGAAGAATTTCTGACACGCCATCCACCAAGTCTTGGAAGGCCTAGCATAAAGGAGATCGCTTGATCAATTGGGTGTGTTGTAAATCCGATGATTGAGGCTTGTATTGCAATAGAGGTATAAAAAGCCCCGATCGTAAACAAAGCTATGCGTACTAATATGGAAATGGCTATCAAACTACATTTAAACACCCAATTTTCTATTTTGTTTAACTGTCGAACGTTTAACTTATCAAGAATAACTTTTGAAGATAGAGAGCCCGCTGTGTAGGCAACAAGTGATGTAAAAGAAGGCAGAAAGCTTATGGCCCTAGTTCCTTTCGCAAGGAGCGAAGCCGCAAAGCCAAGTCCAAATGAAGAAAATTTTATTCCTGAAGAACTAAAAAGTGCAAGAATAAATAAATCTATAAAAGATCCTTTATTTTCTAGTTTTTTGGGGAAACCTCGGGAATTTATTTCCGAGGGATGCGCAGAAAAATTCCATGGAATTATCATTTTGTCTGCAATTGTAGGCAATAGTGGCTTATTTTGAGATTTTAATTCTGTCCACAAAAAGGCTGATGCATTAGTGGAAACGGATCGTAGAGTATTTATTTTAAATTGTCCTAATATTAGTAGATTGCGCAAAAAATCTCGAAACAGCGGTTTAACGAAATTATTGCTTGAACTTTTCAGTTTTTAAAATTTATCGCTGAAGTTCTAGATCAGCATAATGCATTGTTTTCTGTAATGCAAGAACGAAATGATTTCATTTCGAAGTTAGAGTTATATCTTTATAAGATAGTTTGAGAAATCCATAAAAAAATTACAGATTTTGTTTAATAATTTTTATTTTTGGGTTTTTATTAATGTGTTCGAATTTGATGCATCAAATTTTAAGCGTTTAAAGAGCGTCAAAATTTTTGAAAAATGTTGTCCAGTTTAATCTCTGCCCCACTAGGATTAACAAGTATTGATGGGCATGCAAGTGCTTCTACGTTATTGATAGCTTTCTAGCGCCCCTACCGGGGCGCACGTTTTGAGACGATCCGAACCCCGGGTTCCGCTATCGCTGCACCTGGGGCTATTAACAGTTCCCCCTGCCGGGGGATAGGTCATAAAATGGTTTTTCTGGCTTCTCTCCTTAGTTCTCATGAAATATGCTCTATCCCCCGGTAGGAGCGCCAGAAGCCACAAGTAACGCAGGAGCTATTTTAAAGTATCTACAAATTTTTTTTTAAGCAGGCGAGACTCCGCCCCTGGGCTTTTTTATCCGTCTATTCATCTTCCCTATTCATCTTCCTCTTCAGAAAATGCTAAATCTGCAAATTCATCTTCACCTTCGTGGTCGTCATATTCATCGCCGTCTTCATCAAAAATCTCATTCGTGTCTTCAACGACTTTTTTCGCATCTCTAGGATCACGTCTTGCTGGGCCTTCTAAACCTGGGTCTTGTTCATGGTGGCGCTCTTTTTCATTCTTTTGTTTGAGCTTGCCTTTCATCTGGATAATAATCGGTACACCTGTAAAGCCATAGACTTCTCTAAACTGGTTATAGATGTACTTCTTATAACTTTCTGCCATTAATAGCGGAGAGTTTACAAACAAAATAAATTTAGGGGGCTGAACTGCCACTTGCGCCATGTAGTAAATACGGAGCCTTCTGCCTTTAAGCATCGGTGGGTGATTTCTCTGCATTGCATCGGCAATAAATTTGTTGAGCTGATGCGTTGTAATTCTCATCTGAGAATCCGCATGAACTTTGTTAACAATTTCAAAAATTCTATCGACATTTCGGCCTGTTTTAGCAGACATAAATAATTTAGGGCAATGCTTAAGGAAGTTTATCTCATCTTCAATTCCTTTTAGGCAATGCTCCATTCGGAAACCTTTAACTAAATCCCATTTATTGAAAAGTAGAATACACCCCTTACCGGCAGCTTCAATATCGTTAGCGATTTTTTTCTCCTGTGCAGTCATCCCTTGCTGAGCATCGAGCATAAGCAAACAAATATCCGCACGTTCGATAGCACGTTCTGTACGTATAGCAGCAAATTTATCCACTACCTCATGTTCGGCATGCTTGCGCCGAATTCCCGCAGTGTCAATTAAGGTGTAGTCCGTGCCATCAAGCGAAAATGGAATGTCGATACTGTCTCTAGTCGTTCCCGGAATGGTGCTAACGATACATCTTTCATCATCTAAAAGGTAATTCACTAAAGAAGATTTGCCGACATTTGGTCTACCCACAATCGAGATCTTAATTGTATTATCTGCAGGTCCTACAAGTCCGGTAGGATCAAAGCCGGTAAAGGCTGCTTCAAGAAGTTCTGCGATATGCCAACTTTGAGTGGCAGAAACAGCGACCATCGGCGAGATGCCTAATTGCTGGAATTGGTACATTAAATGTTCTTTAGAGAATTCATCTACTTTGTTTACTGCGAGTGCGATGGGCTTTTTCGTTTTCATAAGAATGCGTGCAATTTCGATGTCAAGAAGAGTGACCCCAGTCGTGGAATCGACAACCATAATCAAGATATCTGCTTCTTCGATGGCAATTTCAGCTTGGCGTTTTATCTCTTCGTTAAAGAGAGCTTTAGAATGTGCATTGATACCACCTGTATCGATAACTTCGAAGGGGAGGCCAAAGAGATCTGCCTTGGCATAAAGTCGATCGCGCGTAATTCCCTCAGCTTCATCAACGATCGCGATATTTCTTTTACAGATTCGATTGAATAGTGCTGACTTACCTACATTGGGACGGCCGACAATGGCTAATTTTGGCAATTTTGACATGGAACGATTGCTTTGATTAATGGTTTCTTTCTTGCTAAATAATGGTAAAACCAGCATAATATATTTAGACGTTATTGTCATTATCTTTTTTCCTAGCATAATAATTATGAACAGTAAAAGCTACTCCTCGGATGAAATTTCGGTTCTCCCTTTTATGAAGGAAGCTGCCAACTACAACTGGGAGAAGTTGCGCAAAGATTTTCCTGCAGCCTTTGCTGTGGCTTTGCTAACTTTGCCGCAAGTGATGGGTTTCTCTGTTCTTGTAGGTTTACCTCTTTTTTGTGGGCTTTTTGCTGCCATTTATTCTGCGGCAATCGCCGCTCTTTTCGGATCATCTAGACATATAGTTGTCGGTCCTAGCAATGCGATGGCAATCTTAGTGCAATCCGGTGCCGCTCAAATTTTGTTTACTCACTATCGTGATCTCTCCGGTCCAGAAAGAGAATTTGCAGCGTTGCAGATTATTACCCTTTTAAGTTTTTTAATTGGGATTTTTCAAATTTTAGTTGCAGTTTGTAAATTAGGAAGGTTGACTCAGTTTGTAAGTCATTCCGTCATTGTCGGGTACATGGCTGGAACTTCCATCGCAATAGTTATTAGCCAACTTTTTGCGCTATTTGGGATTACTCGTATGACAGGAGTAAGTTCTTTCTTCGAAAGAGGTATATACTTTTTCACTCATCTTCACGACATCTATTGGCCAACCGCAACAATCGGCATTTCCAGCCTAGTGCTTATTATCGCATTACAAAAAATTGATAAACGGATACCAGCCTCTTTGATCGCTTTTGCATTAGCCGGAGCAGTTGTGCATTATTTCGGTTTAAATGACTATGATATTATGGCAATCGATGATTCAAGACGAACTTTATTAGTGGGTGACATAGCAACAACTTTTGAAGTTGTTCCTTTGTTGCAATGGCCGTTTTTTGATTTAACCATTATCAATGCTGCTTTGCCCATCGCTTTTGCGGTTGCCATTGTAAGTATTATGGAAAGCATTTCTGTTGCTAAATCGATAGCTGCAAGCACAGGGCAACGTCTTTCTGTCAATCAAGACACTTTTGGCCTCGGACTTGGAAATCTTTTGGGTTCTTTTTTTGCAGGAATTCCTATTTCCGGAAGTGCCTCTAGAAGTACTTTAAACTATAGTTACGGAGCTCAGACCCGCTTTGCAGCAATTTTAAGCGCAGCCCTGATTGCTTCCATTTTATTTTTCTTTGGTCCGCTAGTTGCCTTGATTCCACTTGCCTCATTGGCAGGTCTTTTGCTTTACAACGTGAAGAGTATTGTTGACCCCAAGCAATTTTTTTTATGTGCTAAAGCTACTGGTTCAGATGCTTTCGTTTTATGGCTGACAACAATTTCGTGTATATTCTTTAGCCTGGATGTAGCATTTTATATTGGAATTGTTGTTTCAATTACGCTTTATCTCAAAAAAGCTGCTATTCCACAGCTTAAAGAATACGAGATCGATGAATTCGGTGAGTTGCATAGTCTCGATCCGACTCATCCGCATACGAATCGACAAATCCGAGTGATCAAAGTTGAAGGTGAATTATTTTTTGGTGCAGCGGACCTTTTTCAAACAACATTAAAATCGATTGCTGAAGATGATACTAACACGCGCATAATCATGTTACAGTTGAAAAATGCCCGTGATATTGACGCTACAGCTTGCCTTGCTCTTCAGCAACTCTATGCATATCTTAAAGGATCGGGAAGGCATTTGATTGCCTGCGGGCTGACCTGGCAGATTTGGGAAGTGTTGAGTGACTCAGGTACAGTTGAAGCCATTGGCAAGGAAAACCTATTCGTCTTCGATGAGCGTCATCCTCATGATTACATGCATAAGGCCTTGATCCATGCTAAACGTTTGATTGAAGAGGATTCTCCTAAGGAATTGGAGCCACTTGGTGAATTGCATCTTGATGAAATTCCAGAAAATCTTGTCGAAATTGAAGCAGCTTCAGATGAAAAACTTGCCCCTCAGGAAGGTTCTTGAATAAGATACGTACTATGCTTTTTGCCGGTAGCCAGAAGTGGACTTGCCGTTCCACAATTATCAATAAGCTTTAAAGGATAATTCTGACAGGGTTGTGGTTAGGTTCATAGTATTCATTAACGTAACTAGCATTAACCAATTTCAGTCCTGAAGAAGCCACTTCTATTCCATATCCCTCGTGAATATGCCCGAAAAGGTGAAGTTTAAGTTTTGGCATTTTAAGAACTTTACTCTTGAGGGAAGAGCTGCCGACTCTAACGCGGCGCGAAGTTTCATCAAGAATACCTTCTGGAGGGCTGTGAGTAATAAGAATGTCGATGTCATCAGGGATAAGATCAATTTTTTCCAACATTTGCGTTTCAAAGTCGAAACCAAAAGCCTTACAGACTGGATTTTGGCCTAGAAAATTTCTAGTCCAAGGAGCACCCCAAATTATGAGGCCTTCAAATTCTGTTTCGGTGTCGCATAGATAAACAGCATCTTCGAAGTATTCTTGCGGGTTTGAGAGGTGTTGAATGAAGTTGTCGTGATTACCTGCAACAACTATTTTTTTGCTGTAGTCTTGTGATTTTAACCATTTTTTAAATTCTTCGTATTGAGAAGGTTCATCTCGAGCAGTCAAATCGCCGGCTATTAGGAGAAGGTCCCCTCCTTGAAGCTTCGGGAAGTAGCCATGTAAATCGCTAATGCAATCAATGATCATTTTGACCTTAAGATTTATTTTTATTTTATACCGAAGAGCGTTCCAATTTTGGTTTTTGGCAAAGAGAAAGCTCCCGCGATTAATCGATCAAAAACGACCCCATATTATAATATTGGGTCGTTTTGATCGCTTAATCCAAAATTTGAACGCTCTTCGGTGTAAGTGTATATAAAAATGTTTAAACAGTCAAGTGTAAATCTGGGTGAAGCAGGGCAAACGCATTATAAAAAATTCTTGAGTATATCGTAGCAACATAGTATTTTAGTGAT
>JACDDG010000170.1 GCA_013817115.1 Parachlamydiaceae bacterium
GAATATAAAAGAGCGGGCAAAGATGTCGAAGCCATCATGCGTGAAGTGTCGAATTACGCTCAGGAGATGTCACAGTTAGAAGAAAAACTTGTTCTTGTGGAAAAACAGTTTGAGGCTGAATTTTTTAAACTGCCAAATTTACCTATGGACGACGTAAAAATATCGCAAGATCCTAAAGAAAATGTTGTTCTAAAAGTTGTTGGCAAACAGCCTACTTTTACTTTCCCGTTTAAGAATCATGTGGAACTCAATGAAAAACTTAATCTGTTCGACTTTAAACGTGGGGCTAAAGTCACTGGAACCGGATGGCCGATATACCGCGATATTGGGGCTCGCCTAGAATGGCCATTGATCAAATACATGATCGACGCTCAACTAAAAAATGGTTTTACACAATTTATTCCACCCCTTGTGGTAAAAGAAGAAATTTCTTTTGGAGCAGGTCAATTGCCTAAATTTGAACATCAGCAATTTAAAGTTTCTGATGATACGCAAACCTTTTTCCTGATTCCAACTGCTGAAGTTGTATTAAATGGACTTCATAACGATGAAATTTTATCTGAAGATGATTTACCCTTAAAATATATGGCCTATACACCTTGCTTTAGAAGAGAAGCCGGGGCAGCAGGGGCGTTAGAACGCGGATTAATTCGCACTCATCAATTTAATAAAGTTGAAATGTTTTGTTACAGCAAGCCTGATGAAAGTATGACAATATTTGATTGGATGACACGATGTGCTGAACAGATTCTTGAAGGATTAGGTCTACATTATCGTTCAACACTGCTAGTTACGGGCGATATGTCCTACGCTGCGGCACGCACCATCGACATTGAAGTATGGCTTCCGGGTCAAAATCGCTACTACGAAGTCTCTTCTGTATCAAATTGCACAGACTTCCAAGCGCGGAGATCCGGAATACGTTACCGTCGTACGGCTGAAGACAAACCTGAATTTGTTCACACATTAAATGGCTCAGGTGTTGCTACATCCCGCTTGATGGTTGCTATATTAGAAAACAATCAACATGCAGATGGATCAGTAGACATTCCTGAAGTTCTCCATAAATATTTAGGTGGAATCACAAGGCTTGTTCCGTGAAATCGGTTGAATTACATGAATTCTTGCAGGCTTCAGGTTGCATTTTCGATGTCCGTAGCCCCGGAGAATTTGCTCAGGGGCATCTACCAGGCGCATTCAATCTCCCTCTTTTTTCTAATGAAGAAAGAACCCATATCGGAACTGTATATAAGCAAATAGGGCGCAAAGAAGCTGTTTTACAAGGAATGGCGCTTGTCGCACCTAAATTTCCTTATTTGGTTGAAAGCATCGAAAACATTTTAAAAAGCCATCCTTTCCAGGACATTGCAAAAATACATTGTTGGCGTGGGGGCATGCGCAGCAGTAGCCTTACGATGTTTTTAGAGATGGCTGGATTTAAGTGCATTACTCTAAAAGGTGGTTATAAAACTTTTAGGCGCTGGGTTCTTAAAATATTAGAAGGTCCATTCAAGTTGAATGTTCTCGGAGGAATGACAGGGTGCGGCAAAACCTCTATCTTACAAACGATGGAACGTCTTGGGGCTCAAGTTATTGACCTTGAGGCTATTGCCAATCATCGTGGAAGTAGCTTTGGCATGATTGGTATGCAGAATTCACAACCTTCCAATGAACAATTTGAAAACGCTATTGCCTTCAAAATTTCTTCTTTGGATCCATCTAAACATTTGTGGATTGAAAATGAAAGCCGTCTTATTGGAAATTGCAAAATTCCTGACTCCCTTTATTTAGCGATGAAATCCTCTCCTCTGTTTGTCATTGAACGCCCTCTGATAGAAAGGTTAAATCAAATTCAAGAAATTTACTGGACTCAAGACACTAAGAAGCTGGCAGAAAGTGCAAAACGGTTAGCCAAAAAATTGGGTGGAGAGAAAGTGGCAGATATTATTGGGGCGATTGAAATTGGAAATTTACATTCAGCAACTTTACGTATTTTGGAATATTACGATAGGACCTATCAGCATGAGATGCTAAAGCATCAACTTGTACGCCCACAAACAATTCTATATGCAGAAAATTTTTCTGATGAAGCTTGGGCGAGTCGATTGATAAATTTGTCCTAGTGCGCCAACGACAAAGGACCTTAAAGACAAAGGACAACAACGACTCCAAGGACACCAAAGGCATCTATTATACCGAAGTGCGTCCAAATTTGGATTTTTGATGTGGTATTAGATGTCATTAAGGTCTTTAGAGTCATTATTGTCCTTTGTCTTTAAGGTCGTTAGTCCTTAGCGTCCTTTCTTTAGAAAGCAGCCCCGTTGAGAAATTCAAATTCCATAATTCAATCGACATGGTGTAGAATAAACTGTCAGCTAAATTTTAGCACGATTTTTCTTGATTCGATTCAAATTACACGCTACATTAAAAAAAAATCTATCATACTGAAAAATTAAACTGTGTGTCATCATGCAAGTATTACCATTGTATACACTGCAAGACCTAAAATGTAACATAATGGCAATTGATTCATTTTCCATTCTCCCTAAAAAATTGGCTAATAACATTATTAGTTATTTAGACTTTAAATCCGTTCTAAACCTGGAAATTGTTTCTAAAATATTTTCATCAAGGCATTGTAAATCTCGAGTAACTAATCAGACGTGGCGGGAGCTTAAACTAAGAGACGGTTTAAATTACGATTGGAAAATGTGTAAAATTGAAATAAATCCTCCGAAGTGGGAATATCGTTTAAGTCGAGCATTACAACAATATTTACTCGTTCATAAATATCATAATACATCAAATGGGAATTTAGCCCGAATTATAAGATTTAAATACTTAGACTTAATGCTAAAATTTCCAATCTTGAAAGCTTATATTGGTGTTGACTTATTCAGATTATATAACTCAACCAATTATTACTTATTTTACGTCAGAAAAAATGAGCGAAGAAAATTTTTGAAAATGTGCTTAGCTGGCGCTAGCGGTGAAAAACTATTTCAAGGTTTGCTTTTAACTAGAGCGCGGAATTTCCCGAATTCAGAATTAATCGTTAGACTTGAAAACATCTTTTATAACACCATGAATGTATCCGCAACTCTTGCCAGTTTATTTGCATTAGAGTTGTCCCTTCCTCGCAACAAAATAGAACAAATGGTTGTAAGACTGGCTGTAAAAGCCGAAACATATAATGATTTCAGAGCCCTTTACAAATTAATGAGTACCTGACAATGCATACTGGCAAATCAAGTTAATTGTTGAAAAGACCTTGAGCTTCCAAAAGCGTGTTCTGCCCAAGTTTCTTATGCTTTTTCATAATCACCAAGTTCTTTGGTTATTGTCATTTAACTTAATTACTGAATTTGACGACAACTATCTATCTAGGTTGAAATTCATCCTTAATACTCGTTTCTTACCTTTTAATCAGCAACAGAAATAGGGTAAGACAATTAAGGATTGCATGTTGAAAACAAAATCGAAATGAATGAATCTGTGATAGTCAAGAGCCTAAATTTACAGAAATGTATTCAGCCAACAAAGCTCTCGAAACAAGATGCTTATCTTTCAGATCTTTAACGGTATTTAGCCCAATTAAATTTAAATTGTGCTCCGCCATGCTGCGATACTGCTCCATCAAAGTAGCATCACATGTATATTGTGGCGCTAATTGGGATGGATCTGCAATTTTAGGCAAAAGACCCAAACTCCAATAATCCTCAGCATACCACACCGAAAAACACGAAAGGGCATTTATTGCCTGATCCTCGTCATTTAAAGCTTCAAAAGAATGACCATTAAGGTTGCTGCCAAAAGCAGCGGCTAATCTTTCTTCAAGCGTACGATAAAGCCCAACAGACTCTGAGGGTGTTTCCCCAAAATGCCCAATACCAGAAAATAACATACGTTCAAAGCGTTCACGATAGCCACTGAGAGTTTCGACCAAATCTTTGCTGTTTGCATTCCATGCTAGTGCCAGAGCATTTTCGATTTTGTTACAAGTTTTATGAATTATGTTCTTAAAGTTTTCAAGGGCATTTTGTATAGCAGTCATGTCTTGCGATTGCAATGCAATGACATTGAGTTGTTGAATTTCATTTTGCAACTCTAGATATTTAGCTTCATTCTCTTCGAAAATATTTTTAAGTTCATGAATAAATAACACTAAATGATGGCGAAGGGGCTCAGTGGGGCATAAGTAATGTAACCTTTGTTTTCGATCATCTGACAGGCAAGTAAGCATATGATTAAAATGAGCATGCGGAATTGTCACTAAAATAGGGACGAGTTTCCAAGATTGCACTTCATGCGTCGAAGCATAATCGACAAGATCAATAAATTGTTCGAAATTTAAATTACTGCCTAAAAGCTCTAACCCTTCACGACTTTCAATTCCTTTGAAAAGGGCTTGGAGTTTATCTTGCCAATCGTGGTCTACGGGATCTTTTAATGCGGCAATGGCTGCATCCAATTGTTCTAATGTCATTTGAGAAGCCTGTTGTTGCAAATCATCAGGATTGCAAGTCGCAATCACAGAATCAAATTCAGATTTTGGACAAAATACTGCGCTCTTCTTAGTATCATTTTTATTTATTGAATTCAATTTTTTCATGAAGTTCTCCAATCATCCAATTAAAAAGTTTAACTCATGTCATAAAAATTAGACATTGGGGTAAAGACGACGAAGGGCATCAATGCGTTGCTCAAGCGGAGGATGGCTTGCAAAAAGTTTAATGAAATTTGAACGACCTGAAATTTTAAAAGTCTGCACGGAGGGCTGTTCGTGGGTGGGATCTTGAATTTGGTAAGTCCGTTGTAAAGCTTGAAGAGCACTAATCATTTTTTGCGGGCCTGCCAAGCGTGCACTTCCGGCATCAGCGCGAAACTCACGTGCGCGTGAAAAAGCTGCAACCACCATCATGCCAAAAACCATAAACACCATTTCTAAAACAAAGACAGTCAACTGATAAAATAGCGGAGATACACTTTCTGATTCACTATCTTCACGTCTGCCAAAAGCTCTTGCAATAAAAAAGGCTAAAATGCGAGCAAAGAACATGACAAATGCATTGATAATGCCTTGTAATAATGTCATGGTCACCATATCACCGTTTGCTATATGCGAAATTTCATGTGCTAAAACACCTTCAACTTCATCATTGCGCATGCGGTCGAGTAGTCCTGAGGAAACAGCAACAAGAGAATTTTTACGTGAAGGTCCAGTTGCAAAAGCATTGACTTCTGGAGATTCATAGATTCCCACTTCAGGCATTACAGGGAGGCCTGCTTTTTTTGCTAGATTGTGAATTGTTTGCATAAGAGACAGTTCCGAAGAAGTCGCAAGGTTCGGATCAATTACCTTAACTCCCATCATCCATTTAGCCATGACTTTTGAAAGAAGGAGAGAAACAAAGGCCCCAACCATACCCCAAAGCAAACAAAAAATTGCTAAAGAGCCATAATTTAACCCATTTTGAGACAAATAGGGCTGCAAATTGAAAATATAACTTAAAAACGAGATCACCGCGATGACCAGAATATTTACGCCTAAAAAAAGAGCGACGCGTTTTGCTAATCCCATGATCTATCCCCCATATTTAACTCAAGTCTATAGCATTATTATAGAGAGAGGGAAATAAAGAACCAAGTAAAATTAAAAGTATAAAGATAAATGCATGTTGAGGCAGGGTGTGAAAAAATGAATGTAATTAACAGAAATATGTTACAAGCCTATTGGACTTACACTTGTGGCTGCGATCTTATGCGTCTTTCTCGCGCCCCTACCGGGGCGCAGGTTTCTTTTTCATCGTACGCCGGGTGCAGCTATCGCTGCACC
>JACDDG010000171.1 GCA_013817115.1 Parachlamydiaceae bacterium
GGCTTTAGCCCGCAGTTTTTGAAGATCGTTCAAAGCTGACATTTGGTCAGCTCCTTTAGTCGATTTTAATCGATAGCGACTTTTAGTCGAAATGCAATCTATGGACTTCAGTCCATAGTGGTTGAATTTTTTTCGTAAATCTCTGAGTCCATCTTCTTTTGCCATATCCATATCCCAAATAAAAGTATTGAATTTGGCAAGAGCGTAGTCTTTTTTGGGAATGGAAGCAACTTATTTGTGAAAAAGTATGAGAACAGATTCTTGTGTGTCCAAATTCTTAAAAAAATGGCATTCAGCATTCTTTTTAAGTAACGAAATTACATCATCTCCGTCAACCACGCCAATTTTAAGAGTTTCGCAGCCGTTTGAATTAAGTAAATCCCGACATGCCTTTGCGCAAGCTAAGGGATTTAGTCCACCAGCATTAGTAACGATTTTTACGCGACTGCCTTTTAGCCAAAATGGAATTAATGAACGAATAGTTTCAATAAAATCTTTCGCATAGCCTTCTTGAGGATTTTTTTCGCGTTGGATAGCCATGATTGACAAAGACACTTCAGCTAAATAATCGAGGGTAATATAATCAAGATCCGGTTGTTGTTGGATTAAGGAAGCTGAAGCAGATAACCGATCACCCCAAAATCCTTGAGCATTGCCTATACGCACAATTGGCTTATCTTTTTGAGTCATACCGATCCTGGGGCTAACTGTTTATCTATTTTGAATACTAGATAAACCTCTTAAGATTCGCAAGAGGGAAGAATTGATTAAGTGGATTTAGCGCGTAGGTTGCCAAGATCAAAGCAAAAATGTAGCTCATTAAAGAAAATTGAATTGAGTTAAGATTAAATAATAAGCTACATTAATTCTACAAGTATTTGTATCCGTAATGTAAGGTAAGATCAGCTCCTTTTTCGATACCAAAATCATTCAAGGTTAGAGGGTCTCTGAACACTTACATCAGATCTATTTTAACTTTGATTTTCAAATTGCACTGTTTTCATTTTTCATAATTTTTATGAACCCAACGAGGTTCATCGAAAGTTTACTTTCATTCGAAGAAGCCATGCTTCTTGCTTGTCAACTTCTTTTGAATGATGAAATGAATGAAATTCTTAGAGAATATGGTGTAAGCCTTATTGAACAAAATCGTCAGGTTCATCCTAAAGAATGGGGTGAAGATTGGAGGAATGAGGTTTTTTTAGGAGATGCATATTATCTGATGATGAAATATGACAAACAGTATGAGGCTTATACAAGAGCTTCGACAAATTTATCCCCTCTTCCTCCAGCTCTTCTGGTTTCCTTGGCTGGATGTTATCTTTCTTCTGATTCATTTCTGACAATAGATGATGCAGAAAAACTCCTTCTTGAAGCATTGGAAAAAGAAGAGACAATAGAAGCGGTGACATTGGTCAGAGGAATTTACAAAACAAAAAATGACGCCAATAAATTTTCATACTGGGATAAAATTTTTCATGAACTTGAAAACTCTGACGCTTTTATGAAGGATAAATGGCCCAAATTTCTGGATTGTGAATAGGTCGAAATTTAACTGACATGGTGTACTATGGTACATTTTCCGTGAAAATAGGGTGGCACTGTTTAGTCTTTTCCACAAATCCAAAGGGTATTGATCCATGAAGACAAACAGGGCCGTCCTTATTGGGACTTAAGGCAATTCTTTCGTGAAAAAGATGTAGGCTGCAGGAGAACCTATCAGCGGACGAAGACATCTTTGCTATCTCATAGCTTTATCAAAAAAAATTGAGCTAAAAGCATGATTGGAATACTGAAGCGACGTGCTAAAATTTCTTCTCGGAGGCCAACTCTCGCTCACCTACATTGCCATAGCGATGATAGTTATAGCTAAGGCTTACTTCACGCAAATAATTAAGCAATTCGATGCGTCCATTTGCCAGTGTAGGCCCAATTTTAACATTACATCCAACTTTCGAAAAGGCATCTTGAAGCTGTTGGCTCGGAGCCGAAAACATTCGAACTTGCCTGATTTTACCGTTAGGCAATCTTTGGATGAGCTGTTCTTCGCTTTCAACAGTCACATTCAATCGCAACTCCTGATCAGCAGTAAGGACACTCACAACGTTTGGAAGTCCCTTTTCTGTACTTATTTCTAAATATCCACCGACAGTAACACTTGCCGCAATGGCTCGCCACAGGTCCATTGACCCATCTCCATTGCTTAACCGCAGCAGAAGATGCTTATGTGGTCGATAGGATAACTTGTTATCCTGCCCTAAAATTAGACTAGAGTCATGCCCCTTGCTAAAATAATGGCTCCAATAAAATGAATAGTTGCCGACACTTATATGCCACTGATGTTTTTGTTCATCAGAAAAATTTTGCGTCATCAACAAACTAGAAACTTTTTCCAAAGCTTCACTCAATGGAGCTTTTTCTTTAGGCAAGTCTTTTTGCGTCGCATTCATCAAAGGAATCAAAGAATTGGGGCCTCCCGATTTAAATCCACAACCAAAAGAACTCTCTTTATATCCTCCAAAAGGTTGACGTTGGACTATAGCTCCCGTAACACCTCTATTTACGTAACAATTACCCGCTTCTATTTTTTCACACCAAATATCTTTTTCTCTTGAATCAAGTGAATGCAAGCCAGAAGTTAAACCATAGCGTGTGCCATTGGCCATCCCAATTGCTTCAAGAAGGTTATTTGCTCGCATGACACCAAGTAAAGGTCCAAAAAATTCTGTTTGATGCGTAATACTTCCTGATTGAACTCCTAGTTTTACTCCTGGACTCCACAAATTAGGATTAAGCAAATTTTGCTTTGGTTCTATCAACCACTCTTCACCAGATTCCAATCGAATTAAGGCTTGATGAAGTAATGATCCTTCTTTTGGTGGAATGATCAAAGGCGTGACTTTCGATTTCATCTCCCAAGCACTACCGACACATAAACTCATGACAGCATCCCGCAATTGCGCGCGGAAATGAGGGTCGTCATACACTTCTGCTTCTAGGATTATCAAACTACAAGCACTACACTTTTGGCCATTATAACCAAATGCCGAGGTTAGAATATCTTTGATGGCTAAATCGCGATCAGCAAGGCTCGTAATAATCATCGCATTCTTACCTCCGGTTTCGGCCATGAGGTATATATCCGGCCTTAACTTCAAAAAGTGTTTCGCAGTAGAGGTTGCTCCAGTCAAGATGACTCCGGCAACACGAAGATCTTTGATCAACATACTGCCTGTCGGATCATCTTCACAAGGAATGAATTGTAATACTTCACGGCTGATTCCAGCCTCCCAAAAAATGTTCGCTAAAAACCACGCTACACCAACAGCTTCGGGTGAGGGTTTAAACAAGACACAGTTACCGCTTGCTAAAGCAGCAAGAATGCCCCCGGCAGGTATTGAACAGGGGAAATTCCATGGGGGAGCAACTAAAATCGTACCTTTAGGAGCCCATTCGATATCAGGAAAATTATAAAGCTCCTCGAGATTACGACGATAGTATTCTGCAAAATCAATCGCTTCAGAAACTTCGCTATCTGCTTCGTAGATTGTTTTCCCGGTGTTAGCAACCATAGCGCCAATAAGCTCACGCCGCTTTTGACGGAGTCCTACGGCAATCTTAGCTAATAATGTGGAGCGTTCAGTTGCAGGAATTACACTCCATGCGGCTAAGGCGTTCTGGGAACCAATTAAAGCAGCATTGATTTCTTCCTGACCAGCCAAACTATAATTAAAAAGCTTTTTATCCGGAATAGATGGATCTTTTCCATGTCCTTTTTGATTCGCATTTGTTTTAGTGATCACATTTCCGGCAATTACCAATGGTATTTCTTCGAATTTGTAAGTCCTCCAATCATTTAAGAGTTGTTTACCCCATTCAACATTATGTGGAATTGACCAATCAGTGTCTGCTTCATTTTTAAAAGGAGAAAATGCATCGGGTTGTAAAGGAGGATTCTGTCGATTTTGAATTCGTCGAGGCTCTTCAGAGACATCAGTAATTACTTTTAAACTACTTGAAAAAAATGAAGCCTGGCGCTTCCACTCATTAGATTCTGGCTGTAATCCGAAAAAGGAACGTAAGAAATTTTCTGGAGCCGTGTTTTCATCTAGGCGTCTGATGAGATAGGCTACAGCATTCTGAAACTCTTCCTCTTTCGCTACAGGGCAATAAAGAAGCATATCTCCGGATATTCTCTGTACAACCTTTCTTAGCGAATCTGCCATCCCTTCGAGCATTTCGAAGCTCACACACTCCTCAACATTATTTTGACTACGTAATAGCAGCGCTAAGGCAATATCGAACAAATTATGACTTGCTACACCAATATGAACAGATTTAGCCCTTATAGGATGGCACCCATATTCCACCATTCGTTTAAAATTTGCGTCTGCTTCGATCTTTTTGGAATAGGGAGCTTGCGGCCAATTATGTAAGGAGGCATCCACACGCTCCATCGCAAGATTAGCGCCCTTAACAATACGAATTTTTATAGGAGCCCCCCCACGCGAAAACCGGTCAACAGCCCAAGCTGTCAGTTGTTTTTGAAGCAATGAAGCATCCGGCAAATAGCTTTGGAGTACAATTCCGGCAGAAACATCTTTATATTGTGGTTCAGATAGGACTTTGCAAAAAAGAGCAATTGTCAAATGGAAATCTCGATATTCTTCCATATCGAGATTAACAAATTTTGGGATATTGACCCCATCCTTGTTCATGAAATAATGTGTCTGAGCTATATCAAAGAGCTCCCTCAAGCGTTCAGATAAAACCTCTAGAGTTTGGTCCCAATCCAGCAAATTGAGTTGGCTGTATATAGTTGAAATTTTCACTGAAATATATTCTATTTCTGGGTCGGAAAGATCCTCTTTATAGATTGCTAATCGTCGCAAAGCCTCTTCTTCTCCCAGAACGGCTTCCCCCAGGTGATTAATATTAAGTCTTACACCTTCTTTGCGCCTCTTAGCCATGTGAGTGAACAGCTTCTTTTTTTCTCCCGGTAGAATGACAGTCGAGGTTTCTTTCTTCAGTCTATTCTTAATGCTTGGCACTAGTAGAGGAGAAAAAAGCTTTCCAAATGTCTTAAAAAGTTTCATTTCCAATCGTTTATCAAAAGAAAGAAACTTAGGAACTCCGAATTTTTTCATCAGATAGCAAAGCTGGTCAGCGATACGGCTATTACACTGGCTCCGAAAGCATTGATCTGTCATGCATGTGGCAAATATCTTGCCGGTCGGATCATTCATTAGTCGGGCAAGTTGCTCTTGACGAGCTTTTTCTTGGACTGTTTGTGTAGCGTGAACTTCCTTCATGAGTAATGCTGCAAGCTCGATTGTCTTGTCTTGTAAATCATGAATTGAAAAGCTTTTGCCTTTTACACTAGCAAGGAGCGCATTTGCTTCAGCGATAAATTTCATAGGTGATGTCATAATTACTCCTAGGGATCATTCCTACCGGAATGGCCCCTTCTTTTTTTTCCTTAGTCGTATTCTTCTTCAGCTTAAATCCAGTTGCAATACTAACTCAAGTCGCTAATTGCTCACAGCCTTAAAATGTACTCAATACATAAACAAGATGGAAAACCTTTTAAATTGAGTGAAAAGCATGTCTCCAATGCCGTGCTCTTGAAAATCATAAAAAAATTTTAAATGTGAAAAAATAATTAACATTATTCTGCAGGGGTGATCACGAAATAGAAGAAGTAAGAGGCAAAAGCAATCCCCGCCTTTATACCGAAGTGCGTCCAAATTTTGGATTTTTGGCATTGAGAAAGCCCCGCGATTAAGCGATCAAAAATGACCCAATATTATAATAT
>JACDDG010000172.1 GCA_013817115.1 Parachlamydiaceae bacterium
TTTCGCTCGGCTAACCGAAAAATCAAATGTGATTTTTATCGGAAAGCCAAAAAATCATAAAGTCGAGATAATTGGAAGAATTAAAATTCCCAATATACCAAATGAAAGTGAATTTGACCAATATGAATTTAAGTTTATAGATAATTACCTAAAGCAAAACTCTCTTAATCCTAAAAATCTTACAAGAAATGAAGCTGTCGCAGAAGCTTTTTGTGACTGGTATGGAGATCAAATGCCTGCACATTTTTGCGCTATTCGACGCCAGTTATTAATTGCAACGTCTTTTCAATATAAAAAACCATTGAAGTTTACGCGTGGCAGGTTGATAAACACCCCTTACGATAAAAACTATGGTATTTATCTAAAAAATGGCAGTTTTACTCAGGAAGTGGAAGAGAATTGGTTAGATTCAAAACTAAGTGAAATTTTTTCAGTTAGAAAAGAGGATACTAATAAGCAACCTTCTGAGACAGATATCATGGATGGTGGGTATGAGGAGTGGGAAAAAAATCTACGTCTGATGGTAAATGAATGGGATGGAAGTCGTAGCGAAAAGTACCGTGAGCAACAAATTGTTAAATGTTTAGCTTATTTTTCAGATCACCTCAAGACTCTTTCGGATCTAAATCGACGGTTAGTTTTAAGGCAATTAATTTTTGAATCCAATTACCTTGAAACCTTATTAGATTATAATCCTTATTTTGGTGAACAATTGTTACAATTTGCTGAAAGCGGGGAGAAACTATTTCAAGAAAGAAACGATATCGCTGCAGTCGCATTTTTTATCGAATTAGGACGAGATCTTGACAATCTTTTATATTTAGAGGGTTTGAAAAATGAACTGATAGATTATCGAAGAAGAATCTTAACAATACTTGGTATTGAAAGTAATCAGGCTTTGGCTAATTGGCAACCGGCACCAAGTTTTTCTGCTCAGAAACTAACTTATCTTTATGCCCAACTTGCTGCGAGCTACGAAAGTCACCCTCCCAAAAATTTTACAGTTAAAGATGCGATTCTCTTTTTGACCGCCATGATGCACAACAATTTTCACCCTTTGCCGATCCATGCCAAAAGCGATCGGCTGTGTGATCAAATGCACTCGGCTTCACAACGATGGAAGCTGAAAATTCAAGAATTGTTGCAAAGCGATTCCGTCAGTTTCATCTGTAGAACAATTTTAAACACTTTAATTCCTGAGGCAGGTTCTCAGCATTTCCATTGTATTCGATATCCACTATGTGTGACTAGCGATAACGAATATTCACTTAATGCACAATCATTTGAAATCTTTAAAAACAATCAGGTTTTGACAGGCTTGCCTCAAAAGATTTTGCAGGATAAGCAATTCCAAAAGTTTTTTAAAAACGAAAAATATCAATGCTCTAAAATTAACACTAATTGCTATCAGTTTACAGATGAAAGAGGCAATCTTATACAAATTCTGACAGGAGATTCATATAAAAATAAAATTCGTCAAAACATCTTGGGAATGTGGTATGAATTGGCGTCACCTGCAGAAGGTTCACATCTTACACATTATATGCCTGAGGATTTCCATCGAATTTCTTCAGTTCAAGGGGTTTGGCTTCCTTTACTTTTAGAGGAGGATAAATCAATCGCTGTAATTTGCAATGATGATTTATCAATAGCTTATTTTATCCATTTGTTAAAATCAAAAATTGAAAATGAAAAGACATACTATTCAGTCGATAAAGTTCGGAAAATTTGCCCTAAAGATTTGCCATTATATTTAGTTGATCTCAAGGAAATTAAGAATAAAGCTCTAGAGAAGTTACTAAACACTGCCATGCTGTGGTCTGATCAGAATGGAATTCTTAAGGATCTTGAGATTCCGTCTCTAGAACTTTCTTTTAATTTTAGTGTTGATAAAACAGGCGGCTACCGTGCAGAGTGTAACGAACATCCTGGCTTTTTCATCTCTCAAAATCAAACTTACAGGGGTATAAAATATATCCCTAGAAGTATTGTTTTAGAAAATGAAAAAGGGCTGCGCAAGCTTGCTCTTCCCTATGGGATAGTCTCAGCCGTATCTCGTGGAATTATTCAACAAGGAGCTTTAAGCACACATACAGAGATTAAAAGCACAAGATCTATAATTATTGACTTAGATAAGAAATCCCACCTAATTGCTAAAGATCGTGAGCAAAAACTTTATCTTGCTAATTTACTTTTTGTTCAGAAAAAGTATCAATCAGCCCAGCAAATAATTCGGCAATCTCAGTCATTGATTATCCCTTTTAATGAACAAGAGAAAGAACTTTTAATCTGGATCATCATTAACCAAAATCAGGATGTTTCTCCACATGGATTGGCAGTAGCTCTTTCAGCGCTAGCATTGTTACCAATCGATAGTTTTGTGGGCGGTTCGGCAAAAGAGATTGAGCAGGCTTCTACCATTACTAATGAACTTAAGCGCCTTAAATCTGAATACTCCAAATTCAGTGGGTCCAGATTTATTATTCCCCATCTAAACCTGACGGCTAAAGAGCGTCTCTCAATTTTTGAAAAAATTCCTGACTTAAGCAAAACGGATCAATTTTCACGAGAAGAAATTCAGTTTCCACCGGTCAAGAAAATTAGCAAGAAATTACCTTTTTATTTTGAACGTGTTTTTGCCAGCAAAAGTGAGCTGAATGAGGATCAGAAGAAACTTGATCAGTTCATTATCACAAGGCATGTTGAAACGCAGTTAATCCAGTGGCTGGAATATGCTAAAGGGGATCCGCTAAAATTAGAGCTTATACTGATCGGTGTAGAGCATAATCCAAAAATTCCAGCTGAGGTAAGCGTATTGCTGCGGAGTGTGGGCCTTGGCTTTAAATGTAATCTTGATAATCTTCGCCAAATTCAAGCTCAAAAAGATAGAAGAGCTTTTCTAGAATTAATTTCTGAAGCACAGAAATTTTTAAATCGACATGAGCGTGTCGAAGGGCATGGTAAAGGAGATGTTTCTTTAAAAGGTAAGCGAGCAAAACGTTCATCCCGTGGTATAAATAAACAGACGATAACTGTTGCCAACGAAAAAACAGAATATCATCTACCTTTCCCTTTAACGCCTAGACAATCTGTATTACCTAACAAAATACTTGAAGAGATATTTACTCCCAAGTCGAATTCAGGCTTACGTCTGTCCCGCGAGGAGATAGATGCATTAAATAAGGTTGTGCTTACAGATAGTAATCCGGAAAATGTTGCTTTGGCCGAACATATTGAAGGGTATTGGAGGCAAGACCTGCATGAGAAAAAACATCATTATTTAAAGCCTGAAATGCAAGAAAAAGCTTTTGGGCTTTTAAAAGTTCAAAGCGCAGAGCTCGCCAAGCAAGTAAATGTTCAGGAAAAGGAATTACTCGCTTTTGCGAATGCTTTGCCTACTACCTTGCATGATGGTTTAATCTTACAATTAGAGAAAATGGGTCAGATCCGGCAAGAGGTTACTGTTCGCGATTTAATTCTATTTACTGCACGTTCTAGGCATTTTTGTTTACAGGGTAAAAATCCATATCTTAAGGGTAAGGAAAAAGAACTACTGGACCGTTGTTTAAAGTTCTTAGATCTTAAGGCTCAGCAGCAGCAAACAGAACGTGCAATTCTCATGCTGAATAAGCTGAAATTTCTCGACAACACAAGCTGTACATACTCTCAATTGTCCGAAACTCTCTTTGCCGAAATTACTCGTCAGTGCCCGTACAAGCCCCAGCAAAATCCGGAGTTATTGGTTTTTGAGGTCGTTGAAGAAATAGGGCTACATGACTGGCAAGTCAAAGACTTAGAGCGACTCCTAAACCCTAAATTGAATGAAAACCGGAATGTCATTTTGGAAAAAGTGATGGGTTCCGGAAAAACGAAAGTTTATTTGTCATTGCTAGCTCTTGGCAAAGCCGATGGAGATCATCTTTCAATAGTCGTTGTCCACCCTTCTCAACTTGAAGGAGTGGGGAAAGCAATGCAAATTCAAGGCGATCAACTTTTCGGGCAAGTAGCACATCCTTTCAATTTTTCTCGCGATACTGACACCTCTCTTCCAGCCTTAGGGAAGTTATTATTAGAATGTCAAGAAGTGCGAACCAATCGTCACTCCTACGTTGCAACTGACAAAGCGATCCACAGTTTGGGATTAGCGTTCGATGAAATGTGGCACACTTATCTTGCAAGTCCCGAGGATAATCCGGGTCTGGAAGCGCGTTTAGAAAAGATGCGGGATATTATTAATCTGTTTCGAATCAAGGGTAAAGCGACTCTAGATGAAGCCGATCTATTGCTTAACTGCCGTTATGAAGTCATCTATGCCTTAGGGGAAGCTCAGCCTTTAGCAGAGGATCACGCTGCACTTGTCGCAGATCTTTACCAATCTATTCATCCAATTTTAGCAAAGTTACAAACTTTCACTCACGAGGGATATGCGAAAATTAAACCTCTTTTAATTGATACATTTACTCGCGAAGTAGCAGTTAAAATGATACCTGATTGCAAAATCGATCTAGTCATCAGCTACCTTAAAGGTGAAAAAGCGGGTGCTGACTATGTTTCTTCTTTGTCAGAGAAAGAGCGTCATCTTATGGCTATTGCATTTTATGAGTTCAAAGAGCTTCTTCCAATTGTATTGGAGAAGCGATGTGGTGAGCATTATGGTTATAGCGATAACATTAAAAAAATTCTACCGGTACCTTACGTGGCAAGTGGAATCCCTAGCGCGACCTCGGAATTCAGCTTCCCCTATGCTCAGTTGAATTATACGATGCAAACTCTGATCCATGAAGGTATAACACCTCGTATTCTTAAGAGTGTTATTTCCGAGCTGCAAATTGGTGCCGAATATGAAAGACAACTTAGTGTAGGAATGAGTTTGAAGGAAACGCATGGGTATAAAGAATTCTTAAATATCTGTGGTAATGCGCTCAATACCCCCTTCTTAGACTGCACTAATGAAGATTTAGATGCTCTGGCAGCAGCGTATAAGCAAGATCATAATAAGATTTATCCTTTCGCAAAAAAATATCTTTTCCCTGAAGTTAAGCTGCATGAATTGAAGCTGTCTAGCTCTCCATTTTCTTTGTACAACATGTTTTTAGAAGTGCAAGGCTTCACAGGTACCCCATACAATAGTGCCACCTATCCTTTAGGAATTGAAACTATACGTGACCCGAATTCTGCTGGGAAAACTCAAGGGATTATTTGGAAAAATAGCCAAAAGGTTCATGTATTAGCCTCAGTTGCGTTTGACGATGTCATTGCTGAAGTTGGCGTCCTGATTGGTGATGGAGGCTATGGAGCCTTTATCGATGTAGGAGCTCTATTTAACGGAATTGACAATCAAAGGGTCGCTGAATGTATTCTCAGCTATTTGCCAAAAGAATCCTATCGCGGAGTCCTCTTCTACAAAGACAATCAACCCTACGTCATGGAATCTGGTAAAAAAGATCTGATTGCTTATGAAAAATACGATTCTACTCATGCGCTTTTTATTCTTTACGATCAATACCATACGACTGGAACAGATTTTGTTATTCAAGGCAAATCTTTGCTTTCTTTTGGGAAAAACACTTCTATGCGTGATTTAGAGCAAGGATATATGCGCGATCGTCAAGCTGCTTTAGGCGAGCGGGTCGAGTTTATTTTATCTGTAGAAAGTGAGGCGTTCTGTAGAAGCAGCGTTAAATTAGACTTAAAATAGAGGTAGGAATGGCTTTCACCACCCCTCCCTCCGAACCGCACGGGCGGTACTAGCGCATACGGCTCTCCGGTCGATTGTTTCCTCATCGAGACTGATACGCCGCATAAAGAGCT
>JACDDG010000173.1 GCA_013817115.1 Parachlamydiaceae bacterium
ATATTATAATATGGGATCGTTTTTGATCGCTTAATCCCGGGATTTTCTCTTTGCCAAAATCCAAAATTTGGACGCACTTCGGTATACCTCGTCGCTGATCGCAGCATCTTGGTACCATTTGAAATCCTGCGCTTAAGTATAGGGATCATGTGGTCTGAGTATACATACAGGTTATCGATCCAATCCGGCAGCAGCCTTATAAAGTCTTTCTAAAATAGTCAAGTAAAGACCTGTTTTAGGGAGATCAATATCAACAAGAGCAGAAGAGATATGATTATCGTCGAGACTTCGCAACGTTTTGTAGAGCTTCTCGGCTATTTCACTGGGATTTGAAGAGATGCCTAAATTAATAATTCGATTGCCTTCAGGATATTTCTTATCGGAAAATCCCAAAATAATTTCGCCGTGAGCCATCGAAAACTCTTTTCTTAGCATTAACTTTGCCTTCGGGGCATAGTGCCTAAATAGCTGTCCCGGACAAAGCGGAGCTGTATAACTTTCCGGTCCGCTGACGTGAGGTTGATAGCCTAAAATCCCTTCAAAATCTCGGGCTGCAAGTGCTCCTTGGCGGATAATTTGCCATTGGCCATGTGTGTGGACCAAAATAGTTGATTCGAGTCCTATGGCACAACTAGCTCCCTCAAGCACAGGAAAATCTGATCCAAAGTCTTGTTCTACATGGTCGATCAATGTCGATGATGGAGTCCCTGAAAGATTAGCCGATGGCATAACTAGCGGTCCGGTAAGTCTTAGCAGCTGTCTAGCAAGCAGATGCCGAGGCACTCTAAAAGCTGCAGTATGTAACCCGGCGCGCACTATTTCCGGTACGGCGTCAATATTGGCAGGAAGAACGAGAGTCAAAGGGCCCGGCCAAAAGGCATTTGCTAACAATGAAAAGCCATCAGGCAATTCTGTGACGTATTTGTTGATCTCGTCAGCATTGTTAACATGTATGATCAATGGATTACTACTAGGTCTGCCTTTTAATTGGTAAACGCGCTTAATGGCTTCAGGGTGCTCGAGAGATGCTGCTAAACCATATACGGTCTCTGTAGGGACAGCAACCACTTCACCAGCCTTTAAAAATTCAACAGCTTTATCTATAGAAATATACATTACTACTACCTCAAAAGGGCTATGACTTCGTTAAGCATCACGATAAAATGATCTATTTCAGCGCGAGTATTGTAAAAAGCGAAAGAGACTCTAATTGTCGATGAAATATTATAACGATATGTTACAGGCTGAGCACAGTGATGTCCTGTTCGTACCGCAATCCCCCTCAAATCTAGCAGCGTACCAATATCTAATGGATGGATGCCTTCAACATTAAAGCTTATAATTGCACCTTTATTCTCAGCATTGCCTATGATGGTAACGCCTGGAACACTCTTTAACGTTTCGGTTGCATAGAGCAACAGCTCGTGCTCGTATGTCCGAATTGTCCCCATACCAATTGTATTTAAATAATCTATGGCAGCACCTAAACCAATCACTTCGGCAATCATAGGGGTTCCAGCTTCGAACTTTAAGGGGAGATCGTTGTATGTGGTTTTCTCAAATGTAACAATTTTGATCATATCTCCGCCGCCCTGATAGGGAGGCATAAGTTCTAAAAGCTCTTTTTTGCCATATAAAACTCCGATACCGGTGGGACCGTAAGCCTTATGTCCAGAAAAAGCATAAAAATCGACATCCAGGTCTTGCACATCAATAGGCATATGCGGAGCGCCTTGGGCCCCGTCAACAAAGATTTTTGCTCCGGATTCGTGGACCAGTTTCGCTAATTCTTTAATCGGATTGATCGTTCCGAGGGCATTAGACATGTGGGTGATCGCAACCAATTTGGTTTTATCGGACAACAGTTCTTTAAAGCTATCAAGTATTAGCTCCCCTTTGTCGTTGATAAGGGCAATTTTAAGGATTGCACCGCTTTCTTCACAAGCAAGTTGCCAAGGCACAATATTTGAATGATGCTCCATTGTAGAGATAATGATCTCATCACCCGGCTTTAGAAATGCCCGGCGAAAACTGTGAGCAACCAGATTAATAGCCTCAGTGGTTCCTCTGGTAAAAACGATTTCACCGGGTTCTGAAGCATTTAAAAAGGCTTGAACTTTGCTGCGGGTCGCCTGGTATTCGGTAGTTGCGTGTACAGCAAGTTCATAGATGGCACGATGAACTGTGCCGTAGTTATTTGTGTAAAAGTCTGTGATAGCGTCAATGACTACTTGAGGCTTCTGCGCGGTTGCCGCAGAGTCAAAATAAATAAGGGGATGGCCATGCATCATCTTTTTGAGCATAGGAAAATCTTTACGATGTTCTTCAAAAGGGTGCTTTAAGGTCTTTCCGTCTTTACTTTCATTCATTTATTTGAGAGCCTAATTGTAAGCGAACAGTTGGTTGTCGAATCATATCAATGACTTCTTGGCAAAAACCGTGTACAAGCATCTTTTGGGCTTCCAAAACTGAAAAACCGCGAGATCGCATATAAAACAACTCTTCTTTTTCTAACTGTCCGATAGTAGCGCCATGAGAAGCTTTGACATTATCAGCAAAAATTTCTAAATTCGGTTTGCTTTCAGCCGCAGCACCATCACTTAAAAGTAAGTTGTGATTTAACTGAAATGCATTTGTCTCCTGGGCCTCTTTGCGCACCATTATTTTCCCTTCAAAACTTGAATGGCTAGTGTCTTTCAGGACGCCTTTGAAAAGTTGTCTTGAAAGGCAATTCGGAGCTTGATGGTCGATAAGAATATGTTGATGAATTTCACGCTTACCTGATAGCATCCAAACTCCGTTAAGAGTCGCTTCTCCACCTTCTCCAGTTAACGTCACATGAAAATCATTCCGAACTACACCGCTTCCATTTGAAACATTGACTCCATGTAAAGAACTAAATTTTTTTAAAGTTGCTCTTAGGGCGTCAAAATGCCAAACATTGAAGCTGTCATGACAATTACTTTGAACGTACCTTACATGAGCATTTTCTTCGACCGAAATATCAATTCGCTGATTAATACAGCACTTTGATGTGGAAAGAACAACATGCTTGGAAATCAATTCGATCTCAGAAAACGCACTAGCGAAAAGCTGCAATCTAGGCGCTAAGAACGGGCTTTCATTGCTATCATCTACCAAATGTAGAATTTGCAACGGAACAGCACAGATTGTCTTTGGAGGTAAATAAAGAAATGCTGCTTCACCATGTAACGCAAGATTTAAAACTGCAAAGGGATCTTTTTCTTCCTTTATAGCTTTTGTCATGTGGTTAGTGAGAAGCGCTCCGTAAGTTCGCATAGCTTCCCCAAGTCCCATAACAACCATTTTTTCGGGAAGAGCCTTTAAACGTGACAGCTTCGGCATAAAATGCCCATTAATAAAGACTAATGCCGATTCTTGACATTCAGCAAAAATATACGGTGCTACGTCATTCTTTTCAAGGTCGGTAGATGAGGCATTCTTGTATTCCTGACTGTAAAGCTGACGCAATTTTACATAGCGAAATACTTCATTTTTGCGTGTTGGAAGTCCTAATTCACAAAAACGTTCCCAAGCATTTGCTTGCAACTTTTCTAAAGCTGGGTCTTTTGGAGCTGAGCTATATAATGTTTCTAAAAGGGTGTTAAAATCATCTATGTCCGAATGTATTTCTGTCATCATTTCACGAATTCCTCTTCCGGCGAAGCTGTAAGCCAGTCATAGCCCAGCTTTTCGAGCTTAATGGCTAGTTCAGGTCCACCTGATTGGACGATTTTCCCATTGAGCATGACGTGGACATAATGAGGTTTAACATATTCCAGCAATCGCTGATAGTGCGTGATCAAGATGAGACCGACATTTGGATTCATGAATTTATTGACCCCGTTTGCCACAATGCGCATGGCATCAATGTCTAGGCCTGAGTCTGTCTCGTCTAAAATAGCTAATTCAGGAGACAATACAGACATTTGCAGAATCTCATTGCGCTTTTTTTCTCCCCCGGAGAAACCTTCATTTAAGTTACGCTCTTTAAATTCTGGCTTGATTTCCATAAGTTTCATTTTTACATCGAGCAATTTTTCGAATTCTTCGACGGAAATTTCAGATAAACTTTGGGATTTGCGTTTGGCATTGTAGGCAGCACGCAAAAAAGCGATATTGCTAACACCCGGAATTTCAATGGGATATTGAAAACTCATGAATAGTCCCAAATGAGCGCGGTCTTCAGGCTCCATTTCAAGAAGATTCTGATCTTTGAATTGAAGCGAACCCTCAGTAATTTTATAAGAGGGGTGACCTGCTAAAACTTTCGCTAAGGTAGATTTTCCGGCCCCGTTAGGCCCCATGATTGCATGGATTTCTCCCGCTTTGACAGCGAGGTTCACACCTTTTAGGATCGATATATCTTCGATAGAGGCATGTAAATTTTTTATTTCTAGCATTCTGGACTATCCTACAGAGTTTTCTAATTTTAAAGTGAGTAATTTTTGTGCTTCGGCAGCGAATTCAAGGGGTAATTCTCTGATGACCTCTTTACAAAATCCATTGACGATCATATTGATGGCATCTTCTCTTGAAATACCTCGCACTTGGAAGTAAAAGAGCTGTTCTTCATTCATTTTCGATGTTGAAGCTTCGTGCTCAACTTGGCTAGAAGAATTTCCAACTTCAATATAAGGGAAAGTATTGGCTGAGCAACTGGCTCCGACAAGCATAGAATCGCACTGAGTATAATTACGGGCATTGGTCGCGCGCGGCGCGATTTTAACCAATCCGCGATAGCTATTGTGAGAAATATCGGCAGCAATACCTTTGGAAATAATTGTGGAGGTGGTGTTTTTGCCCAAGTGAATCATTTTCGTGCCTGTATCAGCTTGCATTCTTCCGTTTGTAAGGGCAACGGAATAAAATTCACCTACAGAGTTGTCGCCTTGAAGAATGCAACTTGGATATTTCCAAGTAATAGCAGCACCAACTTCGACTTGAGTCCAACAAATTTTTGAGCTGACACCAGCGCAGCGCCCTCTCTTCGTGACAAAATTATAAATTCCACCTAGGCCTGTGTCCGGATTACCCGAATACCAGTTTTGAACAGTCGCATATTTAATTTCAGCGTGATCAAGCGCGATAAGTTCAACAACGGCAGCGTGTAGTTGATTGTTGTCAAAAGCCGGAGCAGTGCAACCTTCTAAATAGCTGACGAACGAGCTCTCTTCTGCAATAATTAATGTGCGTTCAAATTGGCCGGTATCTTTGTCATTAATACGGAAGTAAGTTGAAAGTTCTAAAGGAGAGCGTACGCCTTTAGGGATGTAAACAAATGAGCCATCGCTAAAAACAGCAGAATTTAATGTTGCGAAAAAGTTATCGCCGATCGGTACAACGCTGCCTAGATATTTTTCAATCAATTCGGGATAGAGGTGAATAGCTTCGGAGATCGAGCATAGTACCACACCCGCCTCATCGAGTTTTTTCTTAAAAGTGGTACCAATAGAGACCGAGTCAAATACCATGTCGACGGCAACATTAGATAAACGCTTTTGTTCATCTAAGGGAATACCCAGACGTTCAAAAGTTTTTAATATTTCAGGATCAACTTCACTTAAATCATTGAGTACAGTTTTCTTTTTTGGGGCAGTGTAATAGCAAATGTTTTGATAATCTATTGGGGGGTATTCAGCATTCACCCAGTCATGAGGCTCTTCCATTTCTAACCATTTGCGGTAAGCTTTTAGCCGAAACTGTAGCAAAAAATCCGGTTCATTTTTTTTGGCTGAAATTGCGCGAACCGTTTCCTCACTTAAACCTTT
>JACDDG010000174.1 GCA_013817115.1 Parachlamydiaceae bacterium
ATTTGTGTGTGATAAATTCACCTCTTGAAGCGAAGATACTTTGATGGCATCAACAATACCTTGCTCTGCCAAATTTTGACATCTGGTTAAATCCAACAAACTCAATGATGTTATTCGAGTCGTAATTTCTAACAAACTTCTGTCTTCAATGGACGTACGGCCAAGGTCTAAATTTACAAATCTCTGCTGGCATGCCGCTAATGCATGAAAGGCTGCTTCAGATAAATTGCGACATTCACTGATTCTTAGCTCATGCAATTGTCGAGCGGACATCAAAATCAACGAAAATTCTTCATTGCTCAACATTTCACAGCGCGCAAGACTTAATGAACGTAAACGTGTCAACTTAGTCAACTCCCCCCACCCTGTTAAAGTTATCTGAGCGCAACTCGTCAAATCAAGCCTTTGAAGAAGAGGAAAACTTGTACAAATTTTCTTAAAATAGAGATCTTGCAGCCAGAGACAACCAACAAAGATAAGCTCCTTAACATGCGAAAAAAGCAATATGTTCTCTGAATAGTTTCGAGTTCTACCAAGATCCAAAGATGTCAATTTCGAACACCGTTGCAATAGCCCTATCGCTGCATTGTCTTCCATGACTCTTTCCCCTGCAATGAAATGCGTCACATGCAACACCAACTTTGCAAAGAGTTCTAAAGAGGTTTCAGTCGAAGTCAAAAGTTCACAGTTCAACTGCTGAGAATTTAATGAACTAAGGATGACGCCACTATAATTCGAGTTGAACAGCTCGCAACATCTTTTTTTGACCAGATCCAAAGAGTTATTTTCAGACGCAATCATATATTGAAAAAGGTTTTCAACTGTGATATACCTTAATTGGAGCTCTTCACATTCTTTCTCTAGATATTGGAATTCACTGCCACGAGCTAAATGCAAGATCCTAAGAATGTCAGTTTCTTTAAGCCTATAGAGTTCTTTGACCTTTCCTGTGTAGGCATATTCTCTTAGAATTTCAAAATCGTCAAATGAAATGTTAGAGTATACAATGCTTTTCTTGCCTTTTTCAAAGAAATTTGTTCGAATGAAATTGAACCAGTACGGAGATGCTGTTTGAAAAAGTAGGCTATTGATGGCTACCGTGCGATTAGCCAGCTTAATGTAAAGGTTTAGGGGCAACCACTTTTCAATATTGTGAAAATGCTCGCGGATAGCATTCCCAACATCGCTCACCGAATTAAGCGGTAAAATTTCGAGGTAAAACTGTTCTGTAATCCATTTCAAAGCTTTGCTGGAAAAATCGCTATGATTGTTGCACCAGGTTTCATCTTCACAACTTGCTGCAAAAAAAGATAATAAATCAGGTGGCTTTTTCACCAGCATTTCGAATAACTGATCATCGTTCTCAGCTATTTGATACGCCGAAAGTGAATATGGAAGTATTGTAGGCATTAACATATATGTATCCCCTAGGGCTTAACTCTTGACCTAATATATCTGCTATAATGAAAGAAAAATAAAATGAAAATTAAAATCACACTTCCCATCGACGATGATGCCCTTTTAGAAGAATGCATCGTCTCAGCCTACAGAGCGAGTGGTGCCGGTGGACAGCACGTGAATGTAACAGACAGTGCTGTTCGCTTAAAACATCTTCCAACCGGTCTGGTTGTAACTTGTCAACAAGAAAGAAGCCAATACCTTAATAAAAAAGGTTGCTTAAAAAAATTACGCCAACTTGTAGAAAAATTAAACTATGTCAAACCGAAAAGGGTTCCTACTGCAATATCAAAGAATACAAAGTCTAAAAATCTAGATAAAAAAAGCAAACATGCTCATAAAAAATCCCTCCGCAGAAAGGTCTCAGATCCGGGCTCCAGTGAATGAAAAGATTCCTCTTCTTAGCCCCCTTAATTGAAACTGAAAACACCATCAGACTAAGCGACAAGGCTTGTAAACATGCAATTTATTAATTAATATATCTTTGGGTTCCTGCTTTAACCTTTACTGAAATTTTATTTCTTTGGTTTAAATCATCCAGGGTTTACAAAGAAGTTAGCAGTGCAAGCTTAATATTAAGGATAGATAGATGAATACATACCTTTTCACACTAAAATCTGAAGCATTACAGCTAGGTTTTCAAGATGAATACACTCAAATAAATTTATTAAATGTTTGAAGAAAGATGGGAATTGCCCCGAAATTAACGAACAGATAATGGAGATCTATAATAGATTTGCCGGAGATCCAAATTTTCCAATAATTTTATCCGAGCTCAAATTCCCGGATTATAAAATTAATTTAGAGAACACAATTGCATTTTGTACAGCCCAAATAAACCGTATAAATTATTTAATTGAAAAAAGTTTCGTAACTTACGATAACATTCTTGGCCGGGTCAACTATCCGGCGGTCAGCAGCAACGAGTTGCAATCGCAAGGGCTTTAGTACTTGAGCCTGAAATATTGCTTTTAGGTGAACCCACGTCGTCTTTAGATCCGGAAAGCAAAAAAAGCCTAGAGCTTTTACTACTGGATTTAAGTGAAAAAGGGGTCACGATTGCTCTTTAAAGCCATGACATGCCCTTTATTAGAAGAATTATGGACTATGTATATTTCATGGAACAGGGTCAAATCGTTGAAGAATTGGATCAAAGGTCGACGATTTGTTATCCAAAAAAAAATTAAACAATTTTTATCACATAATTAGGAGGAAATATGAAAAAAGTAATTATCTTTAGTAGGGCCTGGGAGTACGCTAACCCATTAATGGGCAAGGCACCCCCCTATTCATCGAGCCTTTAGAACAATTACTAATAATTTCGAGGTAAAGCAAATGATTCAAAATTGGCTTTAGTGCCCAAACGCCCCTTATAATACCAGTCTGTATCAGTCGTATCGACATGAAATGTTGTACATGGGCCATGCCTTAAATCATTCATCCAAGTAATCTCATCAGTAAGAATACAACCATCACGAAAGCGCTTTTCAACTCCATGCTTTACATTACCCTTATATGGCACTTCAGCATATTTTTCTCCATTTTGAAAAACTATTGTCACGCCGGATTGTGATCCGCTCTCCCAATTTTCGATGGCCATTGGCTCGCCACCATCATAATAAGTTTTACGCTCACCATGAAAAACATCATTCTTTATTGAAGAGATCTCTTTAGGAGAGCCATTCGAATAAAATGTAGATACCTGACATAATTTTCCACCCTGGAAATAATCCTGGCTTACAAAATCTCCAAGTTCATTTCTTTGGCAACGTTCACCAATTCCATTATAAATTTTTCCTTCGCATTGATTCTGCAGGGAATAATATTCTCCTGAGACTAATAAATTACCATCATATGTTTCAATACTGCGTGGATTTCCATGCTCATACCAATCAGTTATGACACGGGTATTAGGGAATGTGTAACTAATTGAACGAACGGGATTTCCTGCGCATGAATAAAAGACCTGGCTTTTCAAAGCGTTGCCTGAATAAGTTTCAACTCTTTCAATTTGGCTATTATGGGGATATGTAAATGTACTCTCTCCTTCTAACAAACCATTTTGATAGTTCTGCGAAACAGTTACGCCATTTCTTAGGGTAGAGTTTACTTTGCCATTTTTACCGCATCCTTCCCACAGGCCTTCTTCCACTGGTAGTCCGTACTCATGTTCATAGGTACGCTGAATACATTCATCACGTTCAATTGGCTTTTGACAAGCTGATACGACTAGAAAGATGAATAAGAGGCTTATTGACTTTGATCGCATAAAACTAACTCCGCAATATAATATCGTTAAACTTAATGTTGTCCATGTCTTTATTGTTGTCCATGTCCAATGGTTCCAATTAGAGCCCAGTGCGCTGCATCAGCAGCTTCTTGAGAAATTGTTTTCTCAATATCACGATAGACAAAACGGAACGTAACATTGCGCACCCCTTTCCCTAGTGATTCATTTTCATAAATATCAAGCAACAGAACCTCTTCTAGCAAGGGTTCAGTAAGAGATTCAAGAATTTCTAAAATTTTATCAACAGATTGGCCATCTGCTAGCGTGACGGTCCAATCGCGTGTAGAGCTTGGAAAAATAGGCAGTTCGCTCACTTTTGTCTTTAACCCCGGATGCACTTTATAAAGGTCATGTAAATTGATTTCAGCAAAATAAATACGATGTTGCACATCCAGACGCTTAACAATAGAAGGATGCACTTCACCTAAAGAACCAATCTCAAGGGATCCAACGTATATCGCCAACTGACGTCCCGGATGAAATGAAGTGAAATTATTGGGTTTGAAAATAGGGTTTTTAATATCCATCATCGTTAACAAATTTTCTATCACTCCCTTAAGATCGTAGAAATCGACATCTTCAGCTTTTTGTTTCCAGTGTTGAGGGCGTACTTTACCGGTCATAACAATGCCAACAACCGACTGTTCTTTATACTGCTCTTTATCTTTGAAGTGAATCCTGCCAATTTCAAAACCGGAAATATCATGATTTTGATGCGACAAATTACTTTTTACAACTTGTAACAAGCCCGGCAGAAGAGAAGTTCTCAGAATCGACTGTTCGATTGAAGTGGGGTTTAAAACTCTAACTGTAGCCTCTTCGGGCATACCTGCATGGCCAGAGATATTGATCAATGAGGGTCCAATGAGATCACATGTCAAAAATTCCTGCAAACCCTCCGCCAGCATGCGTACGCGCACTTGATTTTCGAAAATAAAAATGGGCGCGTGTGGCAATAAAGAAGAATGATAACTTGGCGCCGAAGCAACAATATTATCATAACCATAGACGCGAGCGACTTCTTCAACGAGATCAATCTCTTCTTTGATATCTGCACGATATGTAGGAATTTTCAATTCGAAATGATCTTGTCCATCCCAAGTAACCTTAAAGTCCAAACGCTTGAAAATATTTTCAACTTCACTCACACCTAGCTGAGTACCCAGCAGCTGATTAATACGAGTTAATCTGCAAAGCACTGAAAGTTCGGGGAATGAAACCTCACCCTCTTTATGGTCGATCACGCCTTGACAAATTTGCCCACCGGCAAGATCATGCATGTATTGAGCAGCACGGTCAAGAGCATCTAGAACTCCGTTAGGATCAACAGCACGCTCAAAACGCCTAGAGGCATCTGTTTGAAGCCCTAAACGCTTGCTTGTGCGACGAATCGCGCTCGGCAAAAAGTGGGCTGATTCGATGAGAACATTCTGGCACGCTTCATCAACTTCAGAATTAAGTCCCCCCATCACACCGGCGATAGCGACAGGGCGTTCAGCATCACAAATCAAGAGATCTTCTTCGTGAAGCGTTCGTTCTCGCCCATCTAAAGTCGCAAAAGGCTCATTTGGAGTGGCGGTGCGAACAATCAGCTTACTTTCTAGAATTTTATCAAAATCAAAAGCATGCAAAGGTTGTCCAGACTCTAACAAGACATAGTTAGTAATATCAACAATGTTGTTTACGGGCCTAACTCCACAGGCATTTAATCTTTCTTGCATCCATTTAGGAGACTGGGCCACTTTAACGTTTTTAACTAAGCGACAGGCATATCTTGGGCATCTTTTTACATCTTGAACTTCAACGTTAATTGATTGTTGGATATTGCTTCCATCGCTTTGGAGAGTTGTGCGAGAAGTTTTAACAGGAACATTAATTGCAGCAGAAAGCTCTCTAGCTATTCCAAGAATAGATGCACAATGCCCTAAGTTAGGTGTCAAAGACACTTCAAATATGGCATCCGCATCTTTATTTCCGTCAATCGATGAACAGGAAGATTCGGTTGAAGAAGCGCAAGAGTACTTGACACTGTCCACTTCTATAC
>JACDDG010000175.1 GCA_013817115.1 Parachlamydiaceae bacterium
GATTAAGCGTTCAAAAGCGACCCTATATTATAATATTGGGTCGTTTGTGAACGCTCAATCCGCGGGGCTTTCTCAAAGCCAAAAATCCAAAATTTGGACGCACTTCGGTATAGGTGTGAAGCATAATAAGCCGAGCTCATAGTTATTCGCATGCCGCTGAAGCGCTCGGACTGCATTCTAGCTCTGGTGGTGCTGGGACTGGCTGTTGAATCTCTTCAGGCTTAATGTCAATATTGAAAGAAAGATGATGGCGTAACCTATAGATGCCTATGCAGTTAATTATAAGCAAAAGTCCGCCAGCGATTCCCATCAGAGTTTGTGCTTTAGAAACTTCGTGGAAAGAAAAGAATATGAGGGCGGCTATGCAATAGATAAAGTATGCTTTTTTACCATAATGAGGCCAGATGAAGTCTGCGCACTTAAGGCCCACACAAAAGTAGGCGTTAATTGTGGCGTAACCTAGCATGAAGAGGAAAAAAGGCATGAAATAGTGCATGTAAGGGAAGTAGTTTCCTAATGCTGTTTGCACAAGCATGGATGCCGGCATAGGAGTGCTCCAGACATCCGTCACTAGGATCAACATGATACTCGTGGTACATACAATAAACGTATCTAAGAATATATCTATAATGGCTAAGGTGGCTTGTTTTTCAGGGATGGTCGTTGAGCTTTCGCTATGAATAATTGAGGCGTAGCCGATACCAATATCGCCTGTGTAACATCCACGACGTATGCCGTGAGACATCGTGGCCATCATGGCACTCCCAAATATTCCGCCTTCGACTGCAGACCCACTAAAAGCTGCAGAAAACACTTGTGAGACAACTGTCGGGATGGCTGACAAATTGTTTATTAATACCCAGGACCCCATTCCCACATAAAGTGTGACAAAAATAGGGATTGTAGCGCTTGAAATGCTGCCTACACGGCGCACTCCGCCACTACCGGCAAATAAAATTAAGCTGAGGAAGACTCCAATCACTAAATATTCGTTTACATCGAAATTGCTCGTGATGGCGGTAGTAACGATTCTAAATTGTGCAACTTCAACTCCGTAAATACAAAGGAGAATTGCAGCAAGTATTGCGAAAGTTTTTCCTTTGAACGCGTGTTGGAGGTAATACATCGGGCCGCCGTTGTAGGATCCTTCTTGGTTTTTAATACGAAATTTTAATCCAAGGAAAACTTCAGAATATTTGATGATCATTCCCATTAAGGCAGTGACCCAAATCCAAAAGAGAGCTCCGGGTCCACCAAGTTGAATAGCTGTACAGATGGCAACAATATTTCCTACACCTACGCAACCCCCGACAGAAGCGAAGAAAGTTTTGATGGGGTGAACGCCGGTTGTATTTGTACTTCGAACTGTAAGGAAGTTCCAGAAAATGCGTAAGGCTCCGGGAAAGCGCCGAATTTGTAGGAAATTAGATATTATGGAGAGGTACAATCCGAAAATAATGACGATTGGGCCTCCGATGTAACCCCAAAGATGGTCTTCAAAGAATTCCAAATAATAAAAAAGATCCATCTTTTATCCCATGAGTTTAAAGTGTAGATATAGATATTATAACAAAAAAAAGGTATAAAGTCAAGATGTTTGGTTGTTATTCTCGTTCCGAATTAAGAAAAGATTTTGAAATTTTGGTTTTTGGCAAAGAGATAGCTCCCGCGATTAAGCTTTATTTCATTCAATATTTGGATAATACCTAAAAAATTTGGGTCTATTATCGCTTTTGGGTTAGTTATATACGAATGGAGCGCGTTCATGGGGAAAGCTTCAAGAGCCATCAAATTATTTAAAGAGTACACTTTCGTGTCTAAAGAATTGTTTACTTTAAATAGAAATTTTTTTACCTGCGAAGAGCTGAAAGGTAGAGGGAAAGAAGTGAACTCAATACCTGCTTTGAAGCACAAATATTTATCTATGACAGCTTCGGGGTTTTTTAATGTTTCAATGCCCAGTTCTATAGCTATGCCTAAGGGGGTGTTTTAATTAATTTTTATGTGAAAGCCGATTTGCAACTTTTCTAGTTCTTTTCCTTCTTCAAGGCATATTCCCTCAAATTTTTGCATAATACTTTTCAGAAGTTCAATTTGGTCTTTATCAGAATGACCTTAGTCAAAGGCTTCTATAATGTTCTTTAAGCCATTTAATAATGCGGTGTTAGTGGCATATATTTGTTGAATTTGCTCTTCATCCAGTTTTTTCGAGATTACTTCGCTTTTATCTTTTCCAGTAGCAAGGGGGAGTTGAGATATAGAATTTTTTGTATTTCTAACATTAACAAAAAATTCATTAGCTTTTAAAGTAAATATTCCATGGACTGCATGAATTAATTTAGATAAATTTTGAGTTGATTTTGATGATGTTTATATACTAATTAAAAAACCATTTTTACTCAGTTTTAAAGTTTTTTTTACCGTTGTTTTGAAATTCTCTAATTACTTGGCAGTTTTCATCGAGATTATTAAAGATTCTATCATCATAGTCGTAGTCTTCTAAAGGCTGACCAGGATTAAAACAAATTGAGCCTGAATCTTCCATATATACTCCATTTTAATAAATTATAATTACATTTCTTATAATGCATTACTTGTTTTAGCGTCAAGGTGGTAGTTTAAAAATTTTATTTTTTAAATATAATTTATATAAATATAATTTTTATAAAATTACGCTAAGGAGACTTTGTATTTCATGTAGGTGTTATGCTAATTCGGTGCAGGCAATAGAGCTCTTCAAAAAGAAGAAGTTTGAATTTGTTTATTAGGCAATGAATTTTATAAGGAAATGAAAAAAAATGCTTCTGAGCGTTAAAGGGAATAAAACCGTTGTCCGCTCAGAAGAATAATAGTAAAGACGGGAAGGACTAAACGACTTGACCGGCAGTTCTTAAAGCTTTGACAATAACGGAAATGCCATTTTTGTCAATTGTGCGTAGAGCCGCAGTGCTAAGACGAAGAGATACAAAACGCTTTTCGTCACCGAACCATACACGTTTTCTAACTAGGTTAGGCTGGAAACGGCGCTTAGTTTTGCCTGTGACCTTAAGACCAATACCTTTTTTCTTTTTTGCAATACCCCTGATACAGTAGGTATAACCGCGAGCAGGCTTTCTGCCTGTAACTTGACATACTTTCGACATGAGAATTCTCCAAATAGAGTCAATGAATTAAGTTTGAGATTAGCAGAAATTGTCATTAGTGCACAAGAGCAAAATGTAATTATACCGAAGTGCGGCCAAATGTTGGATTTTTGGCTTTGAGAAAGCCCCGGGATTAAGCGATTAAAAACGACCCAATATTATAATATGGGCTCTTTTTGATCGCTTAATCGTGGGAGCTTTTTCGTTGCCAAAACCAACATTTGAACGCACTTCGGTATAGTACCTCATGTCGATTAATTGTCGATAATTTTAAATTTAAAGCCCGGGGTTGAGAAATCGAAAAGCGGTGCACTATGGAGTCACTTTCGATTTCTTAACCCCGGGCTTTAAATTTAAAATTTGCACAATTTAATCGATATGATGTTCTCGATACACACTTTTTATGAGGCTATATAGCCTACTTATAGGGGAAGCCACCTGTCTTTAACGTTAAACCGCTTATTGAGGTGTTTGGTACGCTCTTTTTTGACTAGGGTTTCATCGGCAGCTTCCGGATGCGTCTTAGAAAAATCTTTTTTATATTCTACGATTTTTGGGCGCATTTCTTGCATTTTACTCCATTGTTGATTTGTTAAATTTTCTCTTGGTGTATCTAGGAGAGTTTGTATTTCTTCAGAAGTGATACCAAGGGCTGTATAAAACGAAGGCTCTTTAAATTTTTTTGTAGCTTGATGAATTGCATGGATCAAGGAAGTCCGGTCGATCTCATTCTTGGCTGCAGCGATAGAGGCTTTTTCGACTAACTTGCGCATTTCAGGACGCTCAACCTTTTGAGCGATGTCAGCCAGCTTGCCCAGCTCTTTAGCTTCCATTTTTGCAAGCTGAGCTTCTAATAGATCCTCAACTTTAGTAAAATTTGTCTTGGCCATATATGCACCATTAATACAGTTTGTTAAAGAGGATGCAAAATCAGTACGGTTTACAGGTGAATTTTGCATTTCTATCTAATCCTAGGATAACATATATTATTTAAGTTTACTAGAGGGAGATTCATAAAGGGTTATCTAATTTTTGAAAAGTACGAACGAATATATGTGGTTGAAGAGATGGCGCTGTCACCTTATTTTACCTCTTCATTCGTCCACATCTTTCAATCACCCTCTAGCAAACTAAAAAAAAATATGATATGATTAAATTAGATAGAAATTGCCGAATAAAGAAGGGGGAGCGGATTGTCCTTTATACCGAAGAGCTAGTTTTTGGAAAAGAGAAAGCTCCTGTGATTAAACGATTTAAAAAACGGTCCCATATTATAATATTGGGAAGTTTTTGATCGATCAATCTCGGGGCTTCTCAAAGCCAAAAATCCAAAATGGGATCGCTCTTCGGTATGACATAACGATAACATATTTATTAGTTTGCTAGAGGGAGATTTATGGAAGTATTGTCTGTCGATATGTGTATCATTGGGTCGGGACCCGCAGGGCAAAAAGCAGCTATACAGGGGGCAAAGTTAGGCAAAAGTGTCATTGTCATAGAGAAAGCCCCAGAGCCCGGAGGGCAATGCCTTTATTCGGGAACAATTCCTTCAAAATCTCTGCGCGAAGCCATCATTGATTTGACGCGTTTTAATGAGCGTGGATTTTACAATCATGATTTCGAGCCTCACGATGTAACATATAGCGAGCTCAATAGTCGCCTGAGCAAAGTTATTGAAGAAGAACGTAACATGGTTTATCGGCAATTTAAAAAGAATAAAATTCGACTAATTACCGGTACAGCTCGATTTGAAAATCCACACATGCTAATTGTAGTAGATCAAGATTTTCGCCTTCTCTACCAAATTAAAGCCTCTTTTTTCATAATAGCCACGGGTTCAAAGCCTCGCAATCCAGATAATATCATTTTTGACAATGACGTAATTTTGGATTCTACTCGATTATTAGGGTTGACACAGATTCCTAAGACAATGCTAGTCCTGGGCGGGGGAATCATCGGATCTGAGTATGCGAGCTTTTTTTCAGCTCTTGGTACAGAAGTTACGATCATTGACAAAAGAGATCATCTCTTGCCAATGTTAGATTCTGAGATTGGAATACATTTACAAACTGCATTGACGGATATTGGATTAAAATTTATTGGGAATAAAGAACCCACAGACGTGCGACGAGAAGGGAATCGTGCAATTACACATTTTAAAGATGGCACGACGTTAGAAGCTGATGTTTTGCTTTTTGCGTTGGGACGTACGGCAAATGTTAGCTCATTGCATATAGAAAATTCAGGAATTATCTTGAATGAAAGAGGGTATATTGTTGTCAACGAGCTCTTTCAAACTGGAATGCCTCATATTTATGCGGTGGGTGATGTTATTGGGGGCCCTTCATTAGCGTCGACAAGTATGGAGCAGGGACGACTTGCTGCTAGACATGCTTGCGGAGCCCAAACGCACCATTTTCCAAGTTTTTATCCAATTGGGATTTATACAATTCCTGAAATTTCATCATGTGGCTATACGGAAGATGAATTAAAAGCCATGAATATCCGTTACGAAGTTGGTAGAGCCTATTATTACGAGATAGCAAGAAGCCATATTGTGGGAGGTCATGTTGGGATGTTTAAGATTTTATTCCATGCTGAAACCTTAGAAA
>JACDDG010000176.1 GCA_013817115.1 Parachlamydiaceae bacterium
GGATTCATTCCAGAAGAGTATCATGGAGACAACACAAATGGAACTAAAAAATTAAAAATTTTCAGATGCCAATGGCGAAGGAGGGGGTATCTGAACTGTTACAAAAAATCTTAAATTGCGCACTTGCCATTTCTGCACTTACATTATTTGCAGGTGTAAATTTCTCCGGAACCGGAACTCACTTATTCGCAGAAATTCCACAATTCGCACTCAATGAATTCCCCCCGATGAACAAAATCTATCATCCGGTTTCAACAACAAAGGTTCCCAACAGAGCTTTGACAGGGGATTAATCAATATTTTTGCCTACAATTATGACTTAGCATTTCGCGAATTTCAAAATGCTGCGCTTCAAGATCCGAATTTGGCCATGGCCTATTGGGGAATGGCTTTTGCTCAAGGTCCAAATATAAATAATGATATAACTCCGCAAAAAGAAATTAAGGCCTATGAATTTGCCCAAAAAGCTCTTAGGCTTTCATCGCGTGCTTCTGAAAGCGAAAAAGCTTATATCAATGCATTAGCAACACGCTATACAAATGATCCTCGTGCCGATTTCGTTCCATTAAGATATAAATATCGTGATGCAATGAAAAAAGTGATCGAAAAGTATCCGGAGGATTTAGATGCAGCGACTTTGTATGCAGAAAGTATTTTAAATCTAGACCCCTGGAAGTATTGGACCTGGGACGGAAAGCCAACAGACGGTGTGATTGAAGCAACTGAAATCTTAAATTCTGTCTTAATAAGCAATCCTGAACATATCGGAGCTAATCATTTTAATATACATGCTTGGGAAGAATCACCAACACCTGAAAGGGCGCTCTTGTCTGCTCAGCGACTCGTTAATGACGAAACAAATTCCGGTCACCTTCTTCATATGCCATGTCACATTTTTCTTTTAACGGGGGATTATGAAGAGGCTATAAAAACGAGCAAGAGAGCCATAAGAGCAGATAAGCAATATATTTATAACTATGGCCTTGAGGGTGAATATCCGGTCCATTATCTAAGTCATAATTTATATATCTTGGTGAGGAGCTATATGCTTTCAGAAGATTACGATAATTCCATTAGAACAGCATTAGAGCTTAAGGAATTAATATACCCTCATCTGGAGTCGATGCCAGGAATGGCTTCTAATGGTTTAGTTCCTCTAGAAGTTTACCTGTATTTTAATCGTTGGAGAGAACTCCTGCAATATAAATTTCAAAAAAATAAAAGCCCGTACGTTGAAGCCTATTTACATTTTAGCAGAGCTATAGCTTATGCTAATTTGGGAAATCTTGGTTTAGCTTTCCGAGAGAAAAAAATGATGCTTCAAGTTAAATCATTTATTCAAGAAGAGGAGTTGATTGCAATTAATCCTGCCACGAAGCTTTTTGAGATCCTCGAATTGGTATTAAATGCTACTTTAAGTGGGGTTCAAAATCAGATAGACGATCAAATCGAAAACTTAAAAGAAGGGATCGTACTAGAGGATAGATTAAATTACAGCGAGCCACCAGCTTGGTACGCTCCGATACGCACCCAGCTTGGCAAGGTGCTATTGCAGCAAGGACGCTATTCAGAAGCAACAGAAGTTTTTCGGGAAGCGCTAAAAAAACGGCCTAGAAATGGCCGGCTTTTATTAGGTCTGACTTTGAGTTTAAAAGGCCAAGGGCAAACTTGGAATGCTTTTTGGGCCGAACGAGAAATGGCGGCAGCTTTAAAGAATACTCAGACTCAGAAGTGTCTTTCCTTTGATGAACTTTAAAGGATAGAGGGAATGTGAGTAGATGGGATGATAAGGATTAGGAAGCTTTTTAACGCAGAGGCGCGGAGACAAGATTCCTTATGCCTTCCTCTGCGTCTCTGTGTTAAAAAGCCTTCAGAGCTCCTTACCAGCAGTCTTTTGTAGCGAGACATCAGTTAGCTTCCCTTATCTTCTTTTCACTACCAGTCCAAAACATATCCAAAAACTAAAGGAGCAACAATTGATGCATCCGACTCAATTATAAAACTAGGGGTTTCGATCGAAAGTTTGCTCCATGTAATTTTTTCATTGGGAACTGCCCCACTATACGATCCATAAGATGTTGTCGAATCGCTGATCTGACAAAAATACGACCAGAGTGGTACCTGATTTCCTAAGTCCTGTCTCAGCAAGGGTACCGCACAAATAGGGAAATCACCGGCAATTCCTCCACCTATTTGAAAGAATCCAATCGGTTGTTCACTCTCTTTTTTATACCATTCCACAAGGTAAGCCATCGATTCAAGACCAGATTTAATCACGCTAAATCGGCTAATATCACCTTTGATGACATGCCCTGTAAATATATTTCCCAATGTCGAGTCTTCCCATCCGGGTGTGACTATAGGTAAATTCTTTTCTTTAGCTGCGATTAGCCAGGAATTCTTCGGATCGATGTCATAGGAATTTTTAATAGTAGGAAGATCTAAAAGCTGATACATGATCTCATGGGGGAAATAGCTTTTGCCTTCATCATCAGCTCTTTTCCATAGGCTTAAAACCTCTTTTTCAATCCTTCTTATGGCAGTATCTTCTGGAATACAAGTATCTGTGACCCTGTTCATTCCTTCATTTAAAAGCTGCAACTCATCTAGCTTGCTTAAGGAGCGATAGTCAGGCACTCGTTTATAGTGGCTATTAGCAACCAGATTAAAAATATCCTCTTCTAGGTTGGCTCCTGTGCAAGAAATGGCGTGCACTTTATTTTGGCGAATCATTTCTGCTAAAGAAATTCCTAGTTCTGCAGTGCTCATGGCTCCAGCTAGCGTCAGAAACATCTTACCTTTTTGATGCAAATGCGCAATCCACGCTTCAGAAGCATCCACACAAACGGCGGCATTAAAATGTTTGAAATGCCCCTGCATAAATTGACGCATTTTCATTTTAGGCCTCTTTGGGTAGAATAGGTAAAGATGTAGCTTAATAGCTTGTAGATAAGCTTGGCAGCTAAATAGTCCGGAGCTTTATTTTTTGGTGCAGGACAAAGTTCAACGACATCGAATCCAATAATTTTTTTTTCTTGTGCAACTCTTTTAAGCAGTCTCAAAGTTTGGTTCCATTGCAACCCTCCAGGTTCGGGAGTGCCTGTCGATGGCATCAAAGAAGAATCAAAGGCGTCTAAATCAAAAGTGATGTAAACAGGATCTGTGAGCTTTGCGAGTACATCGTCCATCCAGTCATCATTTTTTTCGAGCAAATGCGCGTAAAACGTATTTGCCTCCTGGATGCTTGCTTTTTCTTCAATGGCCATACTGCGAATCCCAACAGCAACGCAATTTGTCACATTAGGTAGCTCTCTGACCCTTGCCATGATACATGCATGGCTCCAGGGGTCATCTTCGTAAGTCGGCTGTAGATCAGCATGTGCATCCAATTGAAGTACTGAAATTTTCTGGAAATGATCTGCATGGGCACGTATGGGAGCAAAAGAAATGGCATGCTCTCCTCCAACTGTCACAACGAACTTTCCGTGCTCTAGATATTTTTTGGTTCGGGTGTAGGTGGAATTTAGCATATCTTGTGATTCTTCTGCCTCTACAGGAGGAGCGGTAAAAATTCCTTCTAAATAAACTTGGGAATCCGTTTCGATGTCGTAAAGTTCAAGGTGGCGTGAGGCCTCGACTAATGCTTCGGGTCCTAAGTTTGACCCTTTTTGATAGGTGGTCGTCTTGTCAAATGGCACCTGCAAAAGAATAATTTTTGCAAAGTTTTCGCGTCCATACGGATCCTCTAGTCCGGCAAATCTGCCTGCAATACCGTGTCCCTGTCCATGAATTATTTCTTTCATTATACCACCAAGTAGGTATAGCTTTCTAAAGCTTGTTTATATTTGCGTTTGAGCTGTCCCGATTCAGCAGGGGAGAGAAGTCCGGACTTTAATGATCTTTCGATGAGTTCCTCGAGTCTTTCCATTAGTCTATCTGGTCGGTACTGTACGTACCCAAGCACCTCTTCAATTGTGTCGCCTTCAACCAATTTTAAAATTTTCCATTCCCCGTTTTCATCAAGTTCCACGTGAACAACGTTTGTATCACCAAAGAGATTGTGTAAACCTCCTAAGATTTCCTGATAAGCTCCTACCAGAAAAATACCAAGATAGTAAGGGTCAGTGGTGTATTGATGAAGCATAAGAAAACTTTCCTGGCCTTTTGCTCCGGCAAAAGTATCGATTTTACCGTCACTATCGCAGCTAATATCAGCCAAGATAGCTTGATGGGTTGCAAGTTCGTTTAAGCGGTGAATGGGCATAACCGGAAAGATTTGTTGGATAGCCCATGAGTCAGGTAAAGATTGAAATACAGAAAAATTGCAAAAATATGTATCTCGCAAATATTTGTCTAAGAATGTCGTTTCCTCTGATACTTCATTTAACATATTTAATTGCTTACGAATATCACAAAGCAAAATGCGATATATTTTTTCAGCATACGCTCTTTCTTTTAAGGTAAGATGTCCGTAGATAAATTCATTTAATATCCGTTCTTTTGCTTCCATGGCATCGTGAAAAGTTTCTCTACAATTTTCTTCATTTAAGTTTTTTTTCAGTTGAAGAAGATCGGTAATTAAATCGTGCTCAGAAGGCGGTTGTTCTAATAATTCTAATTGATAAGCATTAGAGGTTACATCGATGACTTCCACAATAAGTACAGAGTGATGAGAGGCAACAGCGCGACCTGATTCAGTGATAATGATGGGGTCATGAACATCTGCTAATAAACAGGCTTCCCCAATGGCAGAAACAACATCCCTCGCATATTCCTCAAGGCTATAATCCATAGATGAATTGGTGGCACTCATGGTTCCATCGTAATCAATTGCCAGACCTCCACCGACATCAAAAAAGTCTAAGGATGGGTGGTCCTTGGCCAGCTCTGTATACATACGTGCCCCTTCTTTAAGGGCATTTTTGATGGCGTTAATTGAAGTAATCTGACTTCCCAGATGAAAGTGAAGTAGTTTTAACCAATTTTTTTTGTCATTTTTATTAAGTAATTCAACGGTTGCCATGATCTCGTTTGGAAACAATCCAAATTTTGAAAGATCTCCTCCGGAAGATTTCCAACGCCCTGATCCACTCGTGCTTAATTTCATTCGTAGACCAATCTGAGCTTCTGTATTTAGCTCTTTGGCGATGGAAAGGACAAGATCAAGTTCGTAAAGTTGTTCGATAATAATGATGGTATGTCGGCCAAGTTTATGGGTCATTAATGCTAATGAAATATATTCTCGATCTTTATAACCGTTACAGAGCAATAAGCTGTCTGGGTTGTGTTCTAAAGCCATCACAGCGATTAATTCCGGCTTACTACCAACTTCAAGTCCAATTAAATTTTTTTGGCCGGCTTGTTGTACAATTTCTACAACATGAAATTGTGGGTTGACTTTGATCGGAAAAGTCATGCGGTAGGAATTTCGATAATTGAATTGCAGTATGGCCTTTTCAAATGCATCATAAAGGCAACGTATGCGATCGCGTAAGATACCATTAAAACGGATTAAAAAAGGTGGTTCGATTCCTCGCTCTACTAAAGACCGTGTCAGCTTATAGAGATCTCCGCTGTTGCTTTGATTTTCCGGACTGACTGTGACATGTCCATTAGAATTGATCGAAAAGTAACCTTTACCCCAGCGGTTAATTTTATATGATGCTTTTGTAGACATTCCAAAAACCTAATAAAATATTTAATGTTCGTTCCGCCAAATTTATACCGAAGTGCGTTCAAACG
>JACDDG010000177.1 GCA_013817115.1 Parachlamydiaceae bacterium
ATAATGGGTCGTTTTTGATCGCTTAATCGCGGGAGCTTTCTCTTTGCCAAAAACCAAAATTTGAACGCTCTTCGGTATACGCCCAATAATGTACTCGTTTCTCAATAAAGTATTCAAGGTTTAAATAGAGAATCTGTAAGACAATAATAATTAAATGAGATTATGATGTGGGGATGGTTCAAAAAAAGGAAATTTTATGGCTTGGTTCTATCTTCTTTTGGCAGGAATTTTTGAAATTTGTTTCACAACTTTTTTAAAGCTTTCGGACAATTTTACGAAAATATGGCCGACGATAACTTTTTTTGTATTGGCGGGACTTAGTTTTACAGCTTTGTCGATGAGTTTAAAATCTATTCCGCTTGGAACAGCGTACGCTGTATGGACAGGAATTGGAGCGTTTGGAACAGCTCTGATAGGCATCTTCTATTTTCAGGAATCGACTGATTTTTGGCGTATATTCTTTTTAATCGGATTAATATCATCGATTATTGGTTTAAAGGTTGTTTCTCCGCACTAAGGTAATGGAGCATGGCGTTTTATACCGAAGAGCGTTCAAATTTTGGTTTTTGGCAAAGAGAATGCTCTCGGGATAAGCGCTCAAAAACAACTCCATATAATATTAATTTTTGATCGCTTAATCGCGGGGCTTTCTCAAAGCCAAAAATCCAAAATTTGAACGCACTTCGGTATAACAGTTCCCCCCACCGGGGGATAGGACATCGTTAATTTACGGCTAAATAAATCTAGAAAAGCCATTCATGCTCTTATCCCCCGGTAGGGTCCCGGTAGGGGGAACTGTTAATAGCCCCAGGTGCAGCGATAGCGGAACCCGGGGTTTGGATCATGATAAAACGTGCGCCCCGGTAGGGGCGCCAGAAAGCCACCAAAGTGCGTAGCCACAATTGTTAGCCCTCTAATCATTGCTTGATGCGAGTTAAGCTGTACCGCTGCCGCTACTATAAGTTACAAAAGGAAGGCGGGTCTGTTTTTTAGCTTCTAAAGTTTTCCAAATTGGAATGACCACATTCGTTGCTTCGTCTTAAGAAAAAAGCAAGCTTCTTAGCAACAATCGTCGGCTATTGGTTTAATTACAACTAATTAAATTGATAAATTTTAGCTTAACTAGCAAGCATGACTGACTAAATAGGCAGTTGATCCGCCAGTTGATAATGTCTAGCATTAAAAAATAAATTAATGCTATAATAAACTATACGCTCCAATAAAGGTTGTTTAATTTATTTTCATGAGGTTCTAATGGAATCAAATATTAATATATTAAAGTCTAATCCTCATCTTTACGATGCGTACCACGTCGAAAATAATCCTAATGGGAAAATTCTTCTTCCCAAGAGTTGCTATGGTGCAATTGGAATTACAATGGATGAAAAAGTTACAGGGGTTGCGCATAAGGGGCTAGATATTTTGAATAAAGTTTCTCTCGATATGCAAAACATTGAATCAAAGGATTTACACACTGGATTGTAATTTCGAAAATTCATGCACGCATTTATTGTGACTAATCAGTTTGATCCAACATCCTTAAGCGTTTGTGAAGCTGTAAAAGAAGGCATTACAAAGGCAGATATTAAAATGGGGGATTCTGATTGGACATCTATGGTGTTATTTATTCCAAAGGATCTAAGAGTTTCTGAAAAAATCGGTAAAAATGCCATAAATGAACTTCTTGCCGATGAGACTGGAAAAGTCGCATCTTATGCATTTGGCGCGGGCTTTAAAAGCTTATTTTCAACAAAATCTGCTAGAATTAAAGAAACAAATACTGAAGTTATAGCCTCCGAAATGGCTGATTTAATAAAGGGGAGAAGTATCAGAGGGGCTTCAGGTGGTGCAAAGGAAACAGTTTGTAGTCAATTGGCTATAAGAATTTTAAGAGCATCGTTATTGGAATCGAGGCTTACTCAAGAGCAAATTAATGACTATAAACAAAAAAACATAACAGATTTAAGAAATGGATTGGCAAATGAAATGTTAAAAGCTAATTCTCCCGTTGCAGAATTATATGCTTCATCTAAACTCTTTCAGCATGAAGCAGATATTGAAGCACTCCCTTTTGAACTTTATCGTTCCCTCATGGAAGAATCTGATTTTCATGGTGTAGTGAAACAAAAAAACAATTTTTATAAGGGCAAACGACATATTATCAGAAGTGAGAGAGGATTGCTTTTAGCGTACTTTCAGGATCGGACTCGTGCAAGCTCTCGAGTGTGGAGATGTACAATTTTGTTTCTAATTTTAACACCTTTAAATCATCGACCATTTGCTTCATCGGTGCTAAATGGTTTTCAGCGATATACTTTTGAATAGGCATATACCTGGGGTTTGAAAATTCTAACTCAATTTCGCTTTCCAATTCTGTTATTTGATCTTTTAAAATCCCGTTGTATACTGCAAGCTGATTATCGCTTGAGATCATTTCCTCAGTTTTTCCATTTTCATAACGACTAATGTAGTCAATCTCAAGAGTCAAAAGAGTGTGCAGATCGTTTTCTTCATATGCAGTTGTCAGTTTTTTCATTAACTCTTCTTTCTCCAGTTTAAGCGTAGGTTCATGCTCAAGATCAGGATGAAAAGCTTTAGCTAGCCGTTTATAAATTGTCGACAGGCCTTTTTTTTGCACGTTTTCTAACTCTTGGGCTTTTTCTTCAATTGCGAGTTGTCGTTTGGTTTTAGGCTTTGGTTTTGAACCCTCATTTGTATTCATTTGATCTTTCACACCTTCCAGCATTTCCATGAATTTTCGCAACAGGTCCTGTTGGTCGTCCTCTGCATCCAATTTTGAAAGATCAATATCAATGCCTTCGCTTTTAAACATCTTTTCAATATCTTTCATTCCATTGGAGAATTGCTTCTCGGCAATATCTTTATAATCGAATCCTTCCAATTCTTTAAAAATAGTAGAGAGCTCAGGGTCGTAATCTTTGATCGATTTGGTTGTTAAGATTTTATCAATCTTGTCAAGAATTAGATATTTTAGAGACTTTAACTCTTTTTTTACTAGTTTTCGAGGGTTGGTGTAATGCTTGTAAAATGCTTTGATACATTCTTTGAGATGTGTCTCAGCAGCCTGTCTTGCAGGGATTAATGTATTATGGTAATACTTTACGGATTCATTTAAAAAATCTTGTGTTGCTTTAAGGGACTGTTGAAGTTTTTCGACCTTACTTTTAAGTCGATTGAATGTTTTTTGAACATTGCTTAGATTAGATTTTGCGGCTTTAGTTTGAAGAGCGAAGTTATTCATAGTAGCCATACTTAAAGGGGTAACGATTCGATTGATAAGTTAAATGTAGCTTTTACGCAGCTAATGTATGATGGTGAACACATTACGTTGGCAGCATCTGGCTGTTAAGTAGTAGCTATTAGTCTTACAGAAAAATGACTCGAAGTCAATAGCAAATTTAAAGCTTAACTGCTGCAAAACATTTCGGGGTTTCATAAGGCATGTCAATGGAATCATTCTTTTCACTTGATCTGGATCTTTGATATCTTAGCTTCCAAAAGAAATCGTGAACCTAATAATTAAATGCGAATATGATTTCATTCCAACGCCTTATTCAGAAAGAATAGGCAAGCAAAAAAACAGATTGCCGCTAACACTTTAGATCCTAAATAATAAATGGGCAGCTAAATTCATATCCTGAAAATCTTTTTATAGCCCAAAAGCCGATATCGGCTTTTGGGCTAAAAAAATGTTTTTCGGGGTATGTTTTGAGCTGTATGACTTTTCAAAAAAAGATTGAGTTAAGCATGATTGGAATGACGTTGCTAAATATTGTTCTCGGGTGCCAAAGTTCCAACTGAACGTGGGCTACACAATCGCTCAATTCTACCCCTACTTCAAGCTAAAATGCAGAATCAAGATAATGAGATTTAATCAGATTTCCTGTTACCGCATTAAATTCGGCAGTACGCACAGAACCATCTTGATTCAAGATGTCGATGCTGTAAATGGGAAGATAAATTGCTTCTTGAGTCCGAATTGTAAAATCTTGCCCAAAAGCAGCCTTAGATATCTTTTCAATTTGACTTGGTGAATATCTTCGAGCTATTTTTTGCGAATGATTATAAGGCTTCGATACGATGCATTGACTAATTTTTGTTTGCGGCACAACCAAAAGGCGAGGGTTCTGAAAATGCAATTGAATTTCATTTCCCTTTTGAACGATCAAATGTTTTTTTTTAGCATTTTCTAGCAAAGAAACCAACACGTCCTGTTCTAATTGCAGCTCTTTTTGAAGCTGTTCAATCGTCATCTTACCCTTGGATTTTTCCAATGCATTTAAAATTTTAAAATCATTGCGAGTGGCCTGTGCGTTGATAGCGTCTTCAAAGCCATGGGTGGTCTCCCAGTTGTGGCAGTCAACAACCATTTCACCATTGACTAAACTCCAAAGAAGAGTTCCTTCCTTCGTTTTTTTGTCAGGTGCAGTATATTTTACATTAAACAGAACATGCGGATAAAATTGAAGGTCAGCCTTCTGAAAAGTGCGCTCATTGTTACTTAAGAGCTCTTTATGATTGAGCTCCATGATTTTTTCAGGTGTGTAGCGCACTTCAAGAGTCTTAATTTCACCATTATCTACATATTGTGCGATGGCAGCTTGCATATTTGGATTGGCTTCCCAAAAAGAGTAAGCCCCATATCCAATTCCAGCACATAGGAGGCCGATGACAAGTGGCTTCTTCAAAAGAGTTCCACTTGCCGCACCTTTAGATTTCTTTGATGATCTCATTCTATCTTTCTCTTAATCTTTCATCGAAAGTAGGAATTCAACATTACTACTTGTTTTCTTTAAGCGCCCAAGGAACAGATTCATGGCATCGCCGGGAGCCAAATCAGCCAACGCTTCACGCAAGAGGTAGATTTTCTCAAGTTCGTTTGGATGGTAAAGCAGTTCCTCTTTACGCGTTCCACTCTTGATTACATCGATAGCAGGGAAAGTACGGCGATCAGCCAAACGGCGATCCAGTACCAATTCCATATTGCCGGTACCTTTGAACTCTTCAAAGATGACCTCGTCCATTCTCGAACCGGTGTCGATTAGGGCCGTTGCGATGATTGTTAGAGATCCACCTTGTTCAATGTTTCTTGCAGCACCGAAAAAATGCTTAGGCTTATGTAAGGCATTAGAATCGATACCACCAGTCAGGATTTTTCCTGAGTGAGGCTGTACAGTGTTGTATGCACGAGCAAGACGAGTAATAGAATCGAGCAAGATGATGACGTCATTACCATATTCAACAAGCCTACGAGCCTTTTCAAGCACCATTTCAGCGATTTGAACATGTCTTTCCGGTGGTTCATCGAAAGTTGAAGCGATTACTTCACCCTTGACGATACGTTGCATGTCGGTGACTTCTTCAGGTCTTTCGCCGATGAGCAACATAATCAACGTAATTTCAGGATTGTTCGTTGCAATAGCGTTAGCCATATTTTGTAAGAGAATTGTTTTACCTGTTTTAGGAGGAGCAACAATCAATCCACGCTGACCTTTACCAATAGGAGCAACTAAATCAAGTACTCGCATACCGAGGCGATCTTTAGTCGTTTCCATTACTAACCGTTTTTCAGGATAGAGAGGAGTTAAGTTTTCAAATAAAACACGCTCTCTAGCCTTTTCGGGAGCTCTTCCATTAATTGTATCAACTTTCAGAAGGGCAAAGTATTTTTCTTTTTCTTTTGGTGGACGAATGGTACCGTAG
>JACDDG010000178.1:0-3422 GCA_013817115.1 Parachlamydiaceae bacterium
ACAAAGCCCACCGTTTAATGGATGTACATCGTCTTTCAGAAGAAAAGCAACGTCTCTACACTCATAGCTATTTAGACTATGATCTAGAAGATAAGGTTTTGAGATCAAAATTGATTGGCAATATTGGGTCAGCAGAATTTAAATACGATAGACTTGGTCGTCCGACAAAATTGCAATACAAGAAATGGAAAGAAATTATTTCCTCATACGATAGCGTGGGAAACATTTTAAAGCGAAAAGTTATAGATGCGTGCGGAGAAGTTAGCTGTAATTATAGCTACGATGATTTATATCAAGTCATAAAAGAAAACGGAGTCGCAGCACATAGTTATGCGTTCGATTCACTGCATAATCGTATCAAAAAAGATGATGCCAAAATGAAGTTAAACGATCTTAACCAAATTTTACCTGATAGTAAAGTTGGCTATACGTACGACTTAAACGGGAATTTAACCGAAATGAAAACAACTGATGGAAAGATTTCATTTAGATACGACGCTCTAGATCGATTAACAGAAGTTTTGTCAAAAAATCAACGTGTATGCTATACCTACGATCCATTAAATCGACGATTAAGCAAGCGTTGTGACACAAAAGGCTCTCAAAAAAAGTGGTCCACAGGTAATAAGATTAAATTCTTATATGTTGGAGATAATGAAATCGGTAGCTATGATGATAAGGGGGTTGCTCAAGAACTTAGGTTATTAGGACTAAGTAAAGGCGCTGAAATTGGTGGTGCGATAGCTATTGAGTTGCAAGGCCAAGTGTATGCACCATTGCATGACCATCTTGGCAATGTGACCGCTTTAATTGATGCCAAAACAGCAAAACCTATCGAAGTTTACCGCTATACATCTTTTGGAGAGGAACAGGTTTTTGATGGAGAAGGCAATTCGATTCAAGCCTCGATAAATCCTTGGAGATTTTCGAGCAAGCGTGTAGATAGTGAAACTGGATTTGTATACTTTGGACGCCGATACTACAATCCTGAATTAGGCCGATGGATTTCTCCCGATCCGATTGGGAAATCGGGAGGGCCGAATCCATATGCTTATGTTTTAAATAAGCCGTTGACATGTTTTGATGCTTACGGATTATTTGGCCAAAATGATGATTTTAATGAATGTGGACGGAATCCTTATCATTCGAGTTTACGAGGGACCTATAATTATTGTTTATCATCGCTTAGGGGATTCGGGTCTCATCTTACTGATTTTGGGTTTCAGCTGCCAATTCCGGTTGTTCGCGATGTAATGCAAATTTTGGGCAGAAGTCTTTCTGGTAGAGGGTTTGACGACTTTTACTTAACTTTTTGCGGGAAATCTATTTCCGGTAATTTAGGGTTGCCGGAGTTGTATCCATCTCAGCCAAATGTAACAATTGGAGGAAATTTTACCTCTTTAGCTGATATGCTTAAACGAGCTTATGCAATGTCAGAACATACAGGAGGTAATAATGTGCATTATTTTTGTCAGGCTTCCGATGGCATTTTACTAGATGCAGTAAAAGCGTGTTTCGCCAAAAATGTAATTGCACTACCCGCAGATAGAGATTGTGCAGAGTTTATGCTGCCTATACTTGAAATGGCAGGACCGCAGGGTCGGACAAATGCCGAATGCTTTAGCAGAGGTGCTATTTTAGTTGATAACCTGCAAGATTTGTTGCCTGAAGGAATGTGTAAAATGCTGAACGTAAAAAATTATGGAGGAGGGGCAATTTTGAAAAAAAGTGATTTTTTTGATGCTGAAAATTACATCAGTGAACATGACCCAGTGCCTTTATTGTCGACTCCAATTACCTATCACCTTGCTAAAATTTTTCCGCGCAGTGATGTTATTTTTTTGAAGTCCAAGTCATTCCCTTACTGCGATCATTCCTGGGATAGTGAAACTTATCAAAAAGTAATTATAAACAATCACGGTAAAATTTTTGCAAATCAAAATGAGTTAAAATGAAAAAATATTTTTGTGCTCTTTTTATTTTTGTTACAAGCTGTCAGATGTCGAATAGGCATGATTACATAGAAATAGTTGATAAAATAACTAATCAATATAAAAATAAAGTTATTTTAGATGAAAATTTAGTTCTCATGGGTGAAGGGGGTGGCATGATGGGCGATATTCAGCGCGTGACACTAACTTTTAACTCATTTCGAAAACTGGATATTCCAGAAGCCAGAAAACTTATTGTTAAATTAGAGCAGGAATTTTTACAAATGCTTAACGACAATAGAGATGTGAGGCCTTTTTTGCACGATTTCCCAGTCCAATCTAAAAATTTTGAATTATCACTTATTTTTAGTTCTTTAGAGAACGGGTTTGTCCTCCCTCCCTATTTAGCAAGTGTTTTTGTGTTGAATGGGAAAATATATTATAACACTTATAATGAGGGGAGAAAAATGATGAAATTAGAATACTCAGAAGTCTATGAAGAAGATTTTAAAACTGTGTTTGAATACGGTAGTAGATGAAAAATTGTATCTTGCTACTTTTTTTCTTTTTTTTGTCGGGTTGTGGTAGCAAATATAAAGATTATGTCATTATTGATGATCAAATAACAAACGATATAAAAAAAATGTTAGTAAAATGAAAATTTAATTCTTCTTGGTGAAGGAGGCGGAATGATGGTGATATTCAACGTGTTTCTTTAACTTTTAACAAGTATGAATCACTGGATGTTCCAAAGGTCCGAATGCTAGTTATTCTTGAAGAGCAATATTTAAAAATGCTTTTGTTCTTCCTCCTTATATAGCTAGCGTTGCTGTTTCAGATGAAATTGTTTTTTATAGAACTTTTAGCGGCGATAAAAAGATGTTAGATGAAATTTTTGTAGAAACATATGAAGATGCCTATAGAATAGTCTATGGTCATGAAAATAGCCCTTAAGAAGCATCAGAAGAAGGACCTCTTTCTCCCCAATGAAAAAAGTCGGTCAAATTAAAGCCATATGATGACTAACCTAGATATTATGAATACATTGATAGAAAAGGTTTTCTAAACCAGTTAAAATAGCTCGTAAAACCTTATGCTTTCTCAAATAAACAAAGCTCAACAATAAACGGAGAACAAATGTCAATTGTAAATTATTTCAAATATTATACAGCATTTATCGGATGTACATTTTTAATGGCCTCCTGTCTAATGTCAGAACAAAGATTAAGTACTGACAATCAGAAGAAAATATGGGAGTCGATAATTAATTTGGATCATTCTTTACCTCGAGTTCCTTGTTTTGACGTTGAACAAACTATCGAGGAGGAATTAGTTCGGGACGTAAGACCTGGTGAAATTAATATTCATCTCGCAAATAGAGGTTTTACTCCAGGCAGTCGATATCGTCTTTATCGAACTTTAACAGGGAATTCAAGTGTATTTATGGGAGATGTTGTTGCTGCGGCAACTGGTGAGTTAATGATTGGGGAG
>JACDDG010000178.1:3432-5693 GCA_013817115.1 Parachlamydiaceae bacterium
CATTATTCATGTATAATGTTAATGCAGGGGAAAACGGAGAATTAGTTATACAAGATACGCAAGCTTTAGAACTTAAAAATGTCAATTTTTTAATCACTGGGCACATGCTGGGGGAAGAATCTGCATTTACTTTGATGTCAACGAGTTGTAGCGAAGTCCATCACAATGAAGGAAAGGCAGATGCAAGTGGTCGGTTTCAACATTTCACTAATCCCTGCGTTTTAGGTAGCCAAGGAGGTGAGGGTTCATTTGTTATCTTTCGTAAAAATGGAGAAAATTTAAAGATAAATTATTTGTGGGGAAAAGAAGCAATAAAAACTTCTAAAGTTAACTTAAAACTTAATGAACCCAAAAAAGGTGTGTAGCAGCTTGGTTGTTTCCAGAATACTTTAATGCTAATAATTCCTTGTCAAGCCGTGACAGGCTTGTGGGAATCTATTAATATTTTCCAAGCATTCCATAGTTTGGCCCTTAGAGTATGGAGTAGATTTAAAGGCAAAAAAATGCGAAGGATTTGCTGTCAAGCCTTGTCCACATAGGTTATGCGTCAAAAATCTAACGTTAAAAAATTAAATGGTTATAAATGGGAATAATTATTTTGATATTTCTTGTCGTCATTACCGTATTTTTTCTAAGTAACAGTTTGCTTTAAAAAGAGAACAACCTATTTATATTGAAATTGTAGATAAAATTACAGACGAATTTAAGAACACGTTATTCAAAATGCTGGTTTTGTGCTTGTAGGGGAGGGTGGAGGAATGGCCGGGGATATTAAACGTTTGTATCTGGCATTCAACGTTTACAAAAATTTTGATTTAAAAGAAGCTCGAGAATTAATTGTAAAAAAAGAAGAGCAATATTTAAAAATACTTAATGAAAGTAAAGAGGTTAGACCTTATTTGCACCACTACCCTGCAGGATCTAGGAATTTTGAATTGCCCCTTACGTTTAAGTCTTCTAAGGAAGATTTTGCTTATCCTCTGCCTCCTAATATGCGAGTGCTTCAGTATTAGTTGGAAATTTTTTTTGCAACAATTATAATGCGGATAAAATGGAAATAGAAAAAGAATATTCGGAAACATATGAAGATGCCTACAAGATTGTCTATGGACATGAAAAAGTCTATTATCAAATGAAGTAGTAATTTCGATCATTATTTCTCGAAATAGGTTCTGTTCAAATGAGTCATTTTGAATAATTAGTTACTAATTAAAATCGGAGAAAAAGATGTCCATCATGAAATTTTTAAAATATTCAACTGCAATAATTATAGGTACATGTTTAATGGCTTATTGTTCAATGCCAGATCATAGATTGAGTACTGAACAACAAAACAAAATTTGGGAATCCGTACTTAACTTGGATCATTCGGTAAACCATTCAGAGTATTTTGAGATTGAGCCAACCACCGATGAAGAATTTTCTCGAGGCGTCAGACCAGGCGAAATTATGATTCATTTTGCTAATGGTGGATTTACTCCAGGTAGTCGATATCGCTTATTTCGTACTTTAACTGGGAATAAAAGCGAATTTATGGGGGATGTTATTGCATTGGATAGCGGAGAATTAATAATAAAGGGGGAGCGGAATATAGAACTTAAAAATTTTCATATATTAGTCTTTGGACACATGCTAGGAGAAGAATCTGCATTTACTTTAATGTCGGAAGATGGCCAAACTTACCTGACTGCCGTGGCTGTGCAAAAACCAATAATTGCTCAAGGGGCTGATGGGATTACAATGAGGGTGCGTCTTTACTCAAGAATTGCAGATATGGTGCTCTTACAATGCTCTGGTTTGAAACCTAATGAGGAATTGAATCTGATGTCCACGAGTTGCAACGAAGTTCATCATAATGAAGGAAAGGCAGATGCAAATGGCTGGTTTCAGCATTTCACTAATCCCTGCGTTATAGGTAGCCAAGGTGGTGAGGGTTCATTTGTAATTTTTCGTAAAAATGGAGATTATTTAAAAATAAATTACTTGTGGGGGGAGGAAGCAATAAAAACTGCAAGAGTTGGCTTGGAGAATCATTAATATCCTATAGTAGGCTTTTATAAGTTCAGACCAAATTGATACCAATCTGCCACGTTCAGCTCCTCGGCAATAGCTTAGGCTATTAATTATCTCGTCGCTGATCGCATCATCTTGGTCTCATTTTAAATCCTGCGCTTACGCATAGGGACCATGTGGTCTGAGGCTATACTGCGCGCGGGCACAAATTGAGGTTTTTTGCTGCGCGAAAGCTCCCGCGGTTGAAC
>JACDDG010000179.1 GCA_013817115.1 Parachlamydiaceae bacterium
GGATAGAACTCGTTAAAACACGGCTAAATTTAGAATCTAGAAAAGCAATTCATGCTCCTATCCCCCGGTAGGGGGAACTGTCAATAGCCCCGGGTGCAGCGATAGCGAAACCCGGGGTTCGATCATTACAAAACGTGCGCCCCGGTAGGGGCGCCAGAAAGCCACCTAAGTGCGTAGCCACCGCTGTAAGCTTTTCCACACGTTGCTTTACGCGAGTTTGGCTCTCGCAGTTGTAAGCTAAAAAAAAGTTCCTGTTTTTTTCTGCATAATTTTCAAAAAAAATTGGGTTAAAAGTATGATTGGATGACGTGCTACAATTGCTGCTTCGCAGGTTGTAAACCATTATATTTTTAATATAACTTATGATTTAACGCAAAAAACAAATATATGTAGAAACAAACTGCAAGCTAAACATAATCAATAACCAACAAAATTAAATATACAACTATTTCCACAAAGCTATATAATAAAGATAAAACTTTAATGGAGGTACTATGAGTATAAATATTCAGATTGGAGCAAATAGGGAATTGCCTTCACTCGCAAGTTCTACTTCACCCTCTAAACAATCATGGGCGAATGGAGAAGTTACAAAAGTTGCTACCAAAATTAATGAATTATCTACCTCTTTACCGCAAATTAATATTACCGCAAATGGAAAAAATGATTTTACATCTGAATCTAGTGGCGCCAGTCCTGTCAGTCCACTGGTAAATGTTAAAGTAGCAAATACTGACAAACCACTAACCTCTGAAAAAGCTGATTGGACCCAAACAGCGAAGAGGATAGCTGTCGTTGCATTGCCTATCATTGGCGTGTTAGCCTTTATTGGCCTATCAATTGGAGTAGGTGTGGCTACCGGTGGTGTTGGAATGATTATTCCACTGTTAGCAGGACTTATTCTTTTGTCTACTTTTGCTGCATCTGCAGCAATTACTCATTATAACGAAAATCTTTGGGATAATTCTTTATCCTCAAATCCGACAAAAGATTCAAAAATAGATAAAAAGGATGAGGACAAAGAAGATGTAACAGATAACAAGGTTACAAGGTCTGATGTTAAATCCGAGAATGAGTCACAACTCAGCAAAGAAGAAAAACAAAATGTATCAACTGATGACCCTAAAAAATCTGGGATATTAAATCAAGGAATTTCAAAATTGAAATCATTTATTAATCCTAAAGACGACGACAAAATAGATGATCGATTTTAATTAATCCCCCTACACAATTGTATAACTTTCGCTTTTTTCCACCCATCTGCCATGTTTTTTGATTAATTCAACTAAACGCTCGTCTGCATCTGCAAAGCTAATATCCTTTTCTACACATGCTTTTCCTACATACAGGTCGATCATCCCAGGCTTTGAACCTACGTAGCCAAAGTCGGCATCAGCCATTTCCCCTGGACCGTTAACGATGCATCCCATGATCGCTATTTTAACGCCTGGGAGATGGTCAGTACGCTCTCTAATTCGCTTAGAAACATCTTGCAGATCAAATAAAGTTCTTCCACAACTCGGACAAGAAATAAAATCAGTTTTAAAACTTCGCATTCTGGCAGCCTGCAAAATGTTAAAACTTAGATTTCTCAAGAAGCCTATCTCAAAAGGTGCGTCAATCCAGATTCCATTACCCATTCCATCGCACAAAAGAGCTCCAAGTTCTGCTGAAGATTGAATAATTAAGTCTTCTTGGGAACAGGTATAATTGAAATTTAAAATTACGGGTGCTGAAATATTTTTTGTTTGAAGCCAATCGAAAAAATGTCGACAATAATGTAAGCGAGAAAAATTCTTAGGGGATAGGATAATCAGAGCCGGCTTGATATCTTCCAAGATTTCCCATTGTTGTGGAGTTTCATCTTTAATCACGACTGCTAAAGAGGTTGATTGATTACGATAAATTGCAAATCTATCCGACATCGATTCAGTCAATTTTTTCGTAGCAGCATCTTTTAGGGAAAGTAAGGCAATTTCTCCTTCTTCAGGATTCTCAGAAAAAATCGAAATCCCTATATCTTTTAAATGTTTCGACTTTTGATCAACCATTTTGTTTTTCTGAGTAATGATCAATCCGTCAACACTTGAAATTTTGAGTTTTGGGCGCCCAAATTGCACGTCTAATCCTAATTTTGCATAAATGTCCGGCTTCTGTAATTCCTCTTGCTTAATCCCCACAATAACAGAACCATCTCGATGTAAAGAGATGTCTTTGGGAAATATAACCGGACGACGTGTGATAGTTTCTATATGTCGGTGTGATTCTTCAAAAGGTTCAACTCCTTTTCCTTCATAGCTATCTGCTAATTTGATTAATCGCTTGCAAGGATCAATCTCATTCCACGCATTTTCAGTCAATGAGACGCGAATTGTATCGCCAATTCCATCCAAAAGCAATGAACCCATCCCCATTGCAGATTTAATACGTCCATCTTCCCCTTGACCCGCTTCTGTTACTCCAAGATGTAATGGATAATTCCAGCCTAGAGAGATCATTTCGGAGACAAGAAGACGATAGGCTTGCATCATTACCTGCGGATTCGAAGCTTTCATTGAAAAGATGATATTGTGAAAATCGTTTGTGCGGCAAACACGGGCAAACTCTAAAGCTGATTCTACCATCCCCATGGGAGAATCGCCATAGCGATTCATAATGCGGTCAGAGAGAGATCCATGATTTGTCCCAATGCGCATGGCGCGATTTAAACGCTTACATTTCAGCACTAACGGAGTAAACTTTTCTTCAATCTTTTCCAGCTCTAGGGCATAAGAGGCATCATCATATTCAATAATCTTAAAAGAAGCTCTTTTGTCCACAAAGTTTCCCGGATTTACGCGCACTTTCTCTGCAAAATCGACAACGCGCAAAGCTGCAGGTGGATAGAAGTGAATGTCAGCCACAAGAGGAGTGGTATAACCACGTTTAAGCAAACCATTTTTAATCTCCTCGCATGCATCAGCCTCTTTCATCCCCTGAACTGTCACGCGTACAATTTCACAGCCGGCATCAGCTAGACGCACGACTTGATCGATAGTCGCTTGAATATCCCGCGTATTCGAAGTAGTCATCGATTGAATACGAATAGGGTTATCGCCACCGACTCCAATGTTTCCAACGAGGACTTCACGCGTAGTCCAACGTTGTGTTTTATAAATGGATGAGCAGTATTTAAGCATTTTTGGAAAAAATCTCCATTCGGGTAAAGCGTCGATAATCGCGTTCAAGTATAGAAGCAACCGATTCGACAGCAGTAGGGATGAGTATAAATTGGCTCTTTATTGCCGCCAGCATCTTGGTTTTAAAAGAGTCTTTGCAGGAAAAATGTTTACTTAGGCCGCTTAAAAAAGAGGAATGTGATCGTTGTTGACGGTAAGCAGGCATTTTCGGTGGCATCATTAAATAATCCATTAAGCTTTCATCATAATCCCAAAGCAAAGAACTGTGATGCAACCATCGCTCTTTGGAAATATATTGAGCATTTCCACCAAATTTATTGTTTTCGATTACATAATCGTTATCTCTTAGCGCAAATTTAATCCCGGAAAATGCCGGCGCGTACAATTTTTCAGACCATCTAAGAAGCGCCTCTGGATAGCAAGGAAAATCTAACATCGACCGGTTACCTATCAGTGAATAAAAACAAGTATGTTCATCCACGACAACCGTTCCACCACCGCTGAACCTTCGTATAATGGGCAACGGGTTTTGCTCCATTTTTCCGGGGTTAATGAGCAGGTTTTGTTTACCTGAAATGCCCATAACAACAGCAGGAGGAGATCCAACATTTAAAAGGCACCAATTGCGATCATCTGCGCGCAAAAGAGCTTCTTCAATTTGTAGCTGCTCAAAGATAGGCAAATTTTTAAAAGTCAGCAGATGAAACGTAACCGTCATAATATTTTGATTTTAACCCGAATTTGGTGATTGTAATGGTGAATTTAACTGTTATTATGCCGCTTAGATTCTTTTTTAGCAATTTACAAATAGTATTATTTAACCGAGATTGACTTTATACTGGAAAGTGTGTAATTTTTTGATATTTGCAGAACGCATCCAAGCTGTATTGGCGTACTCTTATACCAAAGAGCGCTCCAATCTTGGATTTTGCTTTAAGAAAGCCCCAGGATTAAGCGATCAAAAACGACCCAATATTATAATATAGGGCCATTTTTGATCGCTTAATCGCGGGAGCTTTCTCTTTGCCAAAAACCAAAATTGGACGCTCTTCGGTATACACCATGTTGATTAAATTGTTGTACTAACTTCGAATCATAAAACAAGTCTATTGGTATTATGCCTGACACCATTTATAAATATGATTTTGCCATATGCGCCATTTTTCAGAATGAAGCTCCTTATTTGAAAGAATGGATCGAATATCACAAGATCGTAGGAGCCAAACATTTCTACTTATACAATAATTTTAGCCAAGACCATTATCTTACGGTGCTAAAGCCTTACATCAGTACAGGTATGGTCGAATTAATTGACTGGACAGAACCTGATTTTCAAAGCTATGGCCAGCGCATGGCTTACATGGATGCAATTTACAAGGCAAGAGGGAGCGCCAAATGGCTAGCCATCATCGACATTGATGAATATCTCGTCCCTAAAGCGAATGAAACGATACCTGAATTACTTTCTCAATTTGAAAAGGAGGGAATAGGCGGTGTTGCAATAAACTGGCAAATGTTTGGAACTTCCTACGTACCTTATATCAATGAAAATCAGTTGCTTACCGAGGTTTTGACCCTAAAAGCTGTGGAAGAGCATTCTGAAAATGAACATATAAAATCCATTGTTCGACCAGAATATGTCATAGAGCCACCAGGCATTCATAATTTTAACTACCGGGACGGATATTTTCAGGTCAATACAGACCACGAAGCATTTACAGGGGCTATTTCACCTTATATTGCAACTGATAAAATGCAAATTAACCACTATTGGGCAAAGGACGAGGCTTTTTTTACCTCTGTAAAAATTCCGCGACGCTTAAATTGGGGTGAATCAATGGAAAACATTGAAAACCGTCTAAATGAACTTAATAAGGTTCATGACACTTCTATAGATCCCTATTTACCCACACTACGCCAAAGGATGTTCTTCAAGGCTGAAACGGTCCCTCTTTTTGAAGGAAACGAAAACTTGATGTCCCAAATTAATGAATTGTCAGACGACTATTTAGATTTTGTAAATCCTGATTTAATGGTGTTGTCCGAAGTCAAAAATAGCGACACTAAAGATAACATTATCGATATGTGGGCCCCGACTTCTAAAAGTTCGTTGTTTTCTCAAGTCAGGTCTAAAGAGGCACACATCCCCCTAAACTTAGTTGCAAGCAACGATTTCAACCCAAGCTTTCAAGAAACATCTCAAATAATTTTAAATGAACACAAGGCTTCTGCAAAATGGCTTGCGATTACGGAATGGTCACTACTATGTTGTGTTGTCTTTGTTCTGATCGCAGCAGTCCGCCTTTGGCGTTTGAAAGCTGTAAGTCAGTAAAATCTAAAGTTCGAATCTAAAAATCCTCAAAAGCACGTATCTTGGATCTATACCGAAGAGCGTTCAAATTTTGGTTTTTTTGGCAAAGAGAAAGCTTCCGCCATTAAGCGATCAAAAACGACCCCATATTATAATATTGGGTCGTTTTT
>JACDDG010000180.1 GCA_013817115.1 Parachlamydiaceae bacterium
CATATATGGGGTCATTTTTGATCATTTAACCCCGGGCACTTTGGCGAAGTTTTATTGTAAGCGGATTTGCAAGACACAGTACTAGGGTGTAAATAAAAGCCTTACAGTGTACTAGGTTTTAGGTTAACTCATGAAATATAGAATATTTACAATTTTTATATGGTTTTGCTCTGCCTATGCAAAAGTTATGGCTGAGGTAAAAGTTGATGTTGATCTTCTAACGCAATTCCCTGAAAATTCCCCTATCAGTGGAACTGTCATTGTTTCTCATACAAGCACGGAAAAGATTAATCTCGCTAATTTTAAGATAAATCGTAAACCTTTAGCTGTCCAACTGCAACACGAAGAATCAATGACTGTGGGAAATCTCATTCTTTCAATGTACTCCTTTTCATTACCCTCCGAAGCAAAAGGTTTATACATACTACCTGCCATATCCGTAACAGTAGATGGCAAAGAATATCGTTCGATCCCACGAACTTATGAAATAACCGGCAAGGCTCTTCCGCTAGGTAATAACCCCACTCCCCCTCCTTCGGCTGGTATTCCTGCTCAAAAAACAACTCAGACGCAACAACCGACGACTGCAGCCCCTGCAACTGCTTCGGCTTCTACGTCTCAAGATGCACCACTTCTAAAACTTGAAGCATTTGTTGATGGTCCACATGAAATTTATCCGGGTCAAAGAACTGTAATAGGTTATCGATATTTTTATAATGTAAATGTAGATACTTCTAAAGAGGTTTTGCCACTCCTTGAAGCTGAGGGACTGACAAAAATAGGTGATAAAATCATCAAAGCGGAAGAAACTGAAGGTCTTAGCGTTCAACAGTTTGCACAACAGGTCGAAGGAAATAAACCGGGTCAATTTAAGTTTGGACCTTCTATTTTAGAAGGTACTCCTTACCAAACTAACTCTTCCGGCGTTAAATTCCCAAGCAAACAACTTCTTTCTTCTACAGCCCCCGTAGTAGATATTACGGTTCTTCCCTTTCCTGAAAAAGATAAGCCAGCTTCTTTTAACGGAGCTTTAGGTACTTTCCAGTGGAAAATTGATTTGGTTTCGCCTCCATTAGTCAACGTTGGTGATGAAGTTGAGCTCTCTGTCACCGCGAAAGGAAAAGGAAATTTAGAAAACTTGCAGTTGCCGGAGCTTTGCTGCCAGCCTGGTATGAGTGGACCATTCAAACTTAGCGATCTTCCAAGTGTTGGTGAAATTAATGGCGATACAAAATACTTCAAACTTAAGATTAGCCCTACAACCACTTCTGTTAAAGCAATCCCTGCGCTCGAATTCTCGTCATTTGATCCTGATTCTCGCAAATATGTCACTTACCTTAGTCAACCAATACCACTGAGTGTTACTTCTCTAAATGGAGAATCATCAGACAAATCGGACAAAATTCCGAGCAATGAGCTGCCTTCAGCAAAAGAAACGCCCTCAAAAAAATCCAAACAGGCAGAACAAATCCAAAGCGAAGCTCCTGCGGAGCCTATTGAAATCGAAAGTATTTATCCACTATCCTATAAAGACTTAAAAGATCTGTCTTTTGGCACATGGGTTTCCCTTTTTCTCATTCCTTTCGGCCTTGCAGCTTTATTGTTTCAAGTAAACCTTTCAAAATATTATGAAAACCTAAAGTTGGAATCCAAAATTATTGGTAGCAAAGAGTTGTTTACACAGGCTTTAAAGTCCCCTGTTGATTCAGCGGAAGAGCACTCATTAATGATTCGAGCATTTATTCTTGCTCTTAAAGAAAAAAAATTAATTCCTAGTGCTGAAATCGCACCGGAAGATCTCCCTAAAGAAGGGATAATTGGGGATGTAAAAGATTTTCTTTATACTTTAGACGAAAAACGATATTTGGGTGTCGAGAGCATGCAAAAAGGCGATTCTCGTCAAAAAGCTCAAGAACTATTTGATCAATTGCAAAATTTTGGAGGGGTCAAGTGAAGAAAATTTGGCAAGATCCCTTTTTAACAATCTGCACCTTGGTAGTACTGTACTTTGCCTATCATTTCATTTCTAGTTTGAACGATCCGGACCCATCTTCAATGCTTTATGAAGCTCAAATGAATTATTTGGCCGGTGAGAAAACTCGCAATGTTGAAGAAAGGAAGAAAACATTTAATGCTTCTCTCAACTCTCTATTGGAACTTGAACAAAATTATGCTCCGACTTTTGGCAACGGCAAACTTTATTTTGATATTGGAAATACCTTTTTCCAGCTTGAAAAATATCCTGAAGCCCTACTTTACTATTACCGAGCCCAGCAGCTCAGGCCAACGGACGGGACCATTGACACTAACATAGCACTGGCTCAAAACAAACTGAATATCTCTAGCCAGAAAGATATTGCAGCATTTGACTGGTTATTTTTCTTTCATCGTCATTTTTCTTTGCCTGAACGATTACAATATGTTTTTTTGGGCACATTTCTAGCTTTTGTTTTTATGAGTCTCTATCTTTGGTATCCCAAGGGTTTAATATACGGAGCAATTATTGCCACTGTAGTTTTAACTCTCCCCTTCTTTCTAAGCGTTTGCTATACCTATGCATTTTCTTCAGTAGATGGTGTAATGGTAAAATCAAGTCTTCTTTATAGAGATGCCGGGGAACAATACGCCAAAGTAAAACCAGAGCCTATCTCCTCAGGACTTAAGGTACAGGTTTTAGATATTACAGCGGGGGGCAAGTGGCTCAAGATAATGACCAAGGATGGTACTGTAGGGTACGTCCCTGAGGAGTCGATTCGAACGATTTGACCTCAGAAAATTCAAAAAAATATAAAAATAAGTTGCTAAAAATGCACCTAAATGCTATTTTTAAATTTCATCCCGCATGGCCTAGCCATGCGAAGGCCACGGGTCCCGGCTCGTGGTTTCTTTTTTTTGAGGATCAATGAATCAGCAGCGTGTCATTTGTTTTGTGGACGGCTTTAATCTTTATCACGCAATCCATAGGCTTGATATTGCTCACTTAAAAGGGCTAAATCTTTGGTCACTTGCTTCCGTTTTTATTCGTCCGAAATCTCAAATATTAGTTGATGTAATTTATTTCTCTGCTTATGCGGACTGGCTGCTTCAATCAAAAAAACGCCATTATCAATACGTTAAAGCTCTTATAACTTCCAAAGTCAGTACAGTGATGGGGAAATTTAAAAGAAGGATAGAAATTGCCCTAAATGCAAGCATAAGTGGTGTGAGCATGAGGAAAAAGAAACTGATGTTAACATTGCACTTGCCATGCTAGACTTGGCTTATAAAGACAAATTCGATCACGCATTTCTTATTTCAAATGATTCAGATTTGGCTCCTGCAATACATATGGTTTACAAAAATTTCCCCAAAAAACATATCACCACTATAGTCCCCCCTCATTATACGCATAGCAATGAATTGATTAAAGCGTCATCTGAAAAAGCTAAAATTACAGTGGAACATATTGAAAGATGCTTATTTCCTCAAATCATTTATGATGCCGGAGAAAATATTACACGGCCGATTCAATATACACCAAAGGAATGAAATCCTGAAGGTTATATTTGGCACAAAGTTTCCTCATTTTCGACTTAATAAATCACCAGAGTAACTTCGTGAAAGAACGCACAGGCATACTACTTGTTAATCTAGGAACTCCAGCATCTCCACACCCAAAAGATGTCCATCGCTATTTATCAGAATTTTTGATGGATGGTCGAGTCATTGATAAGCCTTGGCTTCAACGTTTTTTACTAGTGCGAGGGTTGATTGTACCTTTTCGCTACAAAAGCTCTGCAAAAGCTTATCAGCAAATTTGGACAGATGAAGGTTCACCTCTCCTTGTCCACGGAAAACGCTTGCGCCACGCTTTGCAACAAGAACTCGGAGAATCTTTTATTGTAGAACTCGGAATGTGTTACCAAAACCCTTCAATTGAAAGCGCGTTAGAAAATCTACTCGGTAGTGGAATTTCACGTCTTTTAATTTTACCTCTTTATCCTCATTATGCTTCGGCAACAACAGGTTCAGTAAATGAGAAGGTAATGAACATTTTGTCGCGCCGCGCTATTATTCCCAAAGTGACTTTCATCGATCAATTCTTTGAACATCCGGGTTTAATTAATGCCTTTTGCGAAGTTGCAAAAAAATATTCATTTTCCGATTACGACCATTTTCTTTTTAGCTTCCATGGATTGCCGGAACGTCAACTCACCCAAATTGATTGCCATGGGCGCTGCCTAGCCACAAAGAACTGCTGTGAAAAGATCTCTTTTTACAATAAAAATTGCTACTCCGCACAATGTTACGCAACAGCCACTGCCATCGCAAAAACTTTAGAAATACCTGAAGAACGTTATACTATTTGCTTTCAATCCCGCTTAGGCAAGGAGCCTTGGCTCTCCCCTTACACATCTCAAACAATTAATGACTGCGCTAAACAACAAAAAAATAAGCTCTTAGTTTTTTGCCCATCTTTTGTTTGCGATTGTTTAGAAACGCTTTATGAAATTGGCATCGAATACGCACACGATTTCAAAAAAGCCGGAGGAGAAAATCTCACTTTAGTTGAAGGTCTTAACGAACATCCGAGTTGGATTCAAGGAATAAAAAAAATTCTCCTAGAAAATTGTAGTTCAGCATAATGAGTGATACGCTTAAAAATGCAATCTCTGACACGGATCTTATGCGCTACAACAAACAGGGATTGATTCCCTCTCCAAATGAAAGTGAAGAAGCTTTTTTATCCAGAGTACACACATGCTTGGGTTTAAAAGAGTTGCTGAAGGCGGAAGGCGACCAACTCCCTTTTAAGACAGGAATTTCAGGAGCAAACGAATTACTTGAAGAAGCTTTTGTAATTACTCAAGACTTTTATGATATGCATCCCTCATGGCTCCCTGTTTTCTTTAGCAATTACCAGCTGACACCTTGGCATGGGGGCTGTGCATGGATTTTTCAACTACAGGAAGAGGCTCCTCGAACAGCTTTTTTACAACTTAGAAAAGCCTTTGCTTATCGCAAAAAATACCTAAAATTTTACAGTCGCACTGAATTAGTAGCACATGAATGTGCGCATGTTGGACGTATGGCTTTTGATCAAGAACGTTTTGAAGAACTCCTGGCTTATCGATCAAGTGATTCATGGTTTACACGCTGGCTGGGCCCTATCGTTCAATCGGCAGGTGAAAGTCTAATGTTTATGGGGAGTCTCTTTGCATTATTTGTTGTTGACCTTTATCTTATATTATCTGACAGCTATGAAATGTATCTCTGGGTGATGTGGCTAAAGATTATCCCTTTTGGATTATTAATTTTTGGGATTGGCAGACTATGGCAACGGCATCGTGTTTTCAATCGCTGTCATGCGAATTTAAAGGGTGCTACTGGTAGCTCTGAAACAGCTAATCATATAATCTATCGGTTGACAGATGATGAAATCGTAAATTTTTCTACATTATCATCTAATGAGATAATTATGGTTGCCAAAACAAATAAAAACTTATCTTCATTACGTTGGCGTTTACTTACTTTAGCCTACTTTTGAAAAGTAAATTTTTGCTATTACACTGTAAAGTTTTTATTGATGACCTAGGCTGATTCAAAGCCCCCGGGGTTGAAAGATCGAAAGTGACCCCATATTATAA
>JACDDG010000181.1 GCA_013817115.1 Parachlamydiaceae bacterium
TTGCAGCCTCGCATAATTCATTTTCTAGCTCGCCGTAAATCATATTTTGTCCAATTGGCACTTTTGCTACGCGTATCATATCTCCGGCATCCATTTTCCTTACCATCTGCATGATCGTAACCCCCGATTCTTCTTCTCCACCAATAATAGCGCGTTGAATAGGAGCAGCCCCTCTATACTTCGGCAAAATACTTGCATGGACATTGATACACCCGAGACGAGGCATATCCAAAAGATGCTGTTTAATGATCTCACCATAGGCCACGACCACAAATAGATCTGCATCAAACTGAGCTAGCGTAGGCGCAAAATCAGGTGCTGAAACGAATTCTGGTTGAAAAAGAGGGATATTTGGTGCGTAAAGAAGTGCTGTTTCTTTTACGGCCGGAAAAAGAGGCTCTTTGGAACGTCCTTGAGGTTTATCTGGCTTTGTAATAATAGCAACAATTGAAAAACCCTGCTCTAAGAGCACTTTAAGAAGCTTCGCCGCAAACGGCGGGGTTCCGAAAAAAACAACTTTCATCTTTTGATTCCTTTATAATTCTACCCCCCAGGGCTTGAAATAGAGCGGCTGTGTCCGCAAGGCGTGCTACTTGTGACTCCGCTAGCTTAAGAAGCGAACGTTCATATTGGCGTCTTGCGTCAAGCATGGCTACATAACTTACGCCACCAAGATTAAACTGTTGAGTCGTAATGTTTAATGTTTCCTGATTTCTTTCTGCCGCTTCAGTATAAACCTTGAGCTCTTCGGCGTCAAATTGTAATGCAGTTAAAACGTCAGCAACATTCTGAAATGATTGTAGAACAGTATGAAAATAATCGGCTGCAGCTTTATCAAACGCTGCAATAGCGGCCTGTCGTTTAGCAATGAGTTCCCCTCCGTGAAAAATAGGCTGCGTCAGAGATGCTCCTAAAGATGCTATCCATGCATGGAAGTTGAATATGGGATCTCCGTCTATAACTAACGGCCCATAACTAGCTGATAAAGCGAGCTGAGGAAAAAAGTTAGAGATGGCAACTCCGACATTAGCAGTTGTTTCGTGCAGTTTAGCTTCAGCGACGAGAATATCCGGTCGATTACGAACTAGTTCGGAAGGAAAACTTAAAGGCAGTTCTGTTGGCAGAATAAAGTCTTCTAAGTAAAATTTCGGAAGTCCGCATTCTTCTTGTGGAAATAGCCCTGCATACACAGCTAGCTGATTTCGTGTCTGGATGAGCATTTTTTCGATAGAAGGGAGATTATTTCCTTTTGTCTGTGCAAGCTGCCCCTGCTGAGCAATCACATCAAGTTTCGCAACCCCTCCGATTTGAAATTGTTTATCGGTGATGGAAAGTTGAGCTTCTTCCAGAGCAACGGTTGCTAGATAAATATCTCTTTGCTTTCGCAATAAAGCCTCTTTGAACACAGTTGTTATAACGTTAGCAGCTAATGTTAAATGCGCAGCTTGTAGTCTATACGCCTGTGCATCGACCGTTGCTTTCGAGGCTTCAATCATCCTTCTGGTTGAGCCGAAAATATCAAAGTTGTATGTGACATCAACTGAAGCGTTATAAAGTCTAAGCAGATTAATTTCAGGAATGAGAATCTGAGGCTGAGTTCCTTTTAGGGATCGATGCGAAATAAAATAATCTGCGGCAGACGCATTTAAGTCTACTTGCGGAAATTGCAAGACTCCCCTCTTTGCGTGAAAATTTTCAATCGCTTGCAAAAGGGTAGCTTCAGCTGCAGTGATTGTTGGGCTGGCGGAAAGGACTTGAAGAACAACTTGATTCAATTTTTCGGAATTAAAAAGATACCACCAATTGTAAGGAACTTCCTGACCATACGCAAAAACTTGAGCTTCCCCCGCAAAGACCGGAGCGCTCACAGTTTGTTCCGGTAAGGAATTTGCGGTATATGTCTCGAATCCCGGAGCACTGGGGGGCATAAAATTTGGTCCGACCGAACAACTCGAGAAAATTAAAGTTCCTACTGCAATTCCAAAAATTAGTCTAAGGTTTTGTGGTAACATTTAACCCCTATAATCATCATGACAATACTAAACACCAGCAAAGGCCAAATATTTGGCCACGAATCGACAAAACCATTCCCTTTTAATAAAATACCGCGAGCTATACGCATAAAATACGTCAAAGGTAAAAGATTGCCCAGGAATTGCGCCCAATCGGGCATTCCTCTAAAAGGGAACATAAATCCTGAGAGCAAAATGGAAGGCAATTGAATAAAAACTGCCATTTGAATCGCTTGCATCTGACTTCTAGCAAAAGAAGACAGAGTAATGCCTAACATCAAATTTCCCGTAATAAAGAGAAGAATGACAGCATATAGCAATCCTAAATTGCCAAGAAAAGGGACATTAAAAAGTAGTCGCGCTGCAATAAGAATCAAAGTGGCTTGAATTAACCCGATCACTACATAGGGAATAATTTTTCCTGTGATGACTTCTAATGACTTTACAGGCATTGAAAGCAAATTTTCCATTGTTCCCCGCTCGCGCTCACGCGTTATTGCAACAGCGGTCATCATCACAAGCGTCATGGTCAAAATGGTTCCCATTAATCCTGGCACAATGTTGTATGAAGTGATATTTTCCGGATTAAACATTTTATGCGTAACAACCTGATAAGGAGCGCTTTTTTGGGTAATTAAGCTTTGTAATGGCCCTTTAAAATCTCGATAAATTACAGCAGAGACAATATTCCCGAGAGCAGCTGTAGCATTTCCGATCGCAATAGGGTCTGTAGCATCAGCCTCTACAAGTATTTTTGGGTGCTCTTCCCTCAACAATTTACGCGTAAAATCAGCCGGAATAGAAACAATAAATTGAATGTCGCCTTTTTTAAGAGCACGAAGGGCGCTCGCTTCATCGCGATAGTTTTCTTCAAAATGAAAATAATTAGAATATTTCATTGCAGATAAAAAACTGCGCGTAAAAGTACTTGAATCACCAGAAACTATGGCTGTAGGGAGCTGTTTAGGGTCTGTGTTGATGGCATAGCCAAATAACAACAGTTGAATAATAGGAAGGCCTACAATCATTGCAAAAGTTAAACGATCGCGTTTTAGCTGGATAAATTCTTTGACTAAGATGCCCCACCAACGTGAAAATGAAAGAATTAGAATATTATTCACTCTGCCTCGAATTTGCTTCCATCAAATGAACAAAAACATCTTCTAAACTTGTATCTATTGGCCCCATGTCAAATTTCCACTTCTGTTTAAGTTCTTGGAGCGTATTATTCAGCAATTCGGCATGAACTCCACTGACGTGCAACGTATTTCCAAAATGAAGCGTCTGGTCAACTCCAGGAAGACCTTTCAAGGCCTCCGAAAATTTCATGAGATTTCCATCGCGGATGACAAATGTCGCAATTTTTTCACGTTCTACGACTTCTTTTGGCGTACCCTGAGCCATGAGCTTTCCGCCAAAAATATAAGCAAGTTTATGGCAACGTTCTGCTTCGTCCATATAATGTGTGCTGACCAGTACTGAAATTCCTCTGTCTGCAAGCTTATAGAGCTCTTCCCAAAAATCGCGTCTGGCTTGGGGATCTACTCCGGCAGTAGGTTCATCCAGCAAAAGTAATTTGGGCTCGTGCAACATACATGCAGCCAAAGCCATACGCTGTTTCCATCCGCCGGACAAATTGCCAACTAACTGTGAAGCATTTTTTTCCAGACCTAACATATGGAGGGCTCTATCGATGCGCTCTTTCCGATTATCCAAATTATACATGCAGGCAACAAAATTAAAGTTTTCGCGAATGGTTAGATCTTCCCACATGGAGAAACGCTGCGTCATATAACCGACGTGAATTTTTATCTCTTCACTTTGATTAATGATGTCATACCCAAGACAAGTGCCAGTACCTGAATCCGGAGTCAATAGCCCACACATCATACGAATTGTCGTTGTTTTCCCACTGCCATTGGGCCCTAAAAATCCAAAGATTTCTCCGTAACTAACTTGCATGGAAACATCGCGCACAACATGCCTGCCATCGAAACTTTTGTTGAGTTTTTTTACATCAATAGCGTATTGATTATCCATGTAAAAATACCGCCACCGGCAATCCTGGATGCATTGAGACGCTTTCTTCGGATTTAAAGACAGCTTCAATCATAAAAACCAATTTTGATCGTGTTTCGTTGCTAAAGATAATTGGTGGGGTGTACTCTGCATGAGGAGAAATATAAGAAATTGTTGCATTTATGCCTTTGGGGCATCCGTCGCAATTAACTTCTACTTCTTGACCAATTCGCAGCCCCCCTACCATGACTTCCGGCACAAAAAAACGCACTTTGATATTTTCAGGTGGTAGAAGAACAATAACAGGACGTCCTGCGCTAACAAATTCGCCCTTAACATAGAGAGTATCAAAAACAAAACCACTTTGAGGGGTACTTAGTGTTTTTTGTGACAGTCTCCAACGAGCCTGACTCAGGCTAGCTTCGGCAGCTTTGGCATCAGCGACTTGAGCAAATCGTTGGTCTTGTCGGCCTTCAAGCTGCCCGGATTCCAATGTTGCCCTCAGTTCTGCAAGTTTCCCGCGGGAGCTTTGCAGAGTTGTCCTTGCTCGATCAAATTGTGATTGGGAGATAGCCCCGATATTGTATTGCTTTTCATCACGTGCAAATTCTAGTTCTGCTAACTTCTCAGAGGCTACAGCCTGGTCAAGTTGCCCGCGAAACACATCTAACTCCTCTGGCCTTTTCCCTTTTTTAAGGTCAGCAAATTTAAATTGTGCAGATTGCAACCTAGCTTCTGCCTCAGCCACTTGATCCGCTTCGTTGGCATGATCTAAAATAAATAAGAGAGTTCCAGTATCAACATTTTGTCCGCGTTTTACCGCAAGCTCTTCCAGAGTTCCTGCAAATGGAGAAGCAACATAGAGATACTCTGCTTCAATATATCCCTGAAAGCTGTCTCTTTCATTAGATTTGCATCCGCTCAGCAAATGGGAGAATAGTAATAATAAAAGGGCTGCATAAATTTTTTTTCTAAACATAATAGCACTTCATCCGTAATTAAAATCTCATGCTGCAGCTTAGCCTCAATCCGCTACATTATCAAGATTTTTTTGCATTTGATCCTATTCATTACCTACTAACGCTGTCGGAGCTTCTTGGGCCTGCAACATGCTTTTGGGCGCTGCTCGTAAGCAAAGTTTCAGCTTGATATGGTATACCGAAGTGCGTTCAAATTTTGGTTTTTGGCAAAAAGAAAGCTCCAGAAATTAAGCGATCAAAAACGATCCCATATTATAATATTGGGTTGTTTTTGATCGCTTAATCTCGGGGCTTTCTCAAAGCCAAAAAGCCAAAATTTGAACGCACTTCGGTATAAATCCTTTGTTTAGGGTTGCGATACCAGATGTGTTGGCTTGGGCGAGGTTCTCTATGGGAGCGGTAACGCCAATCGGAGGAGTTATCTGTTATCGAGTGGCTACTTTTTGCTATTAGTGTGTATCCATTTCTATTATCAATTAATTCAAATAGCCAGCAATTGTGGGCGAATGTAATTTCCGAGAGGAAATTGGTAGAATTTTAAAAAAATGTCATTTTGGGGAAGAGAAAATGTAAATAATAATTT
>JACDDG010000182.1 GCA_013817115.1 Parachlamydiaceae bacterium
AAGAATATGTTTACACCATTATCACCTTGGAAGGGAAGCAGAAACTTAAATTGACAGTAAAATTTCAAATTTAGGCCATATTTCTGACATGCCAGTAAATTGTGTTCCTCAATCATTTTAATATTTGGTGCGTTTGAAGCCAAACCATCTTCAAGTATAATTCCTTTGAGATGCGGATGCTCACGGCGAAAATTTTCAAGAAAGCGTTTGCATGCATTTCTCTCGCAATCATTTTTTGTATGACCATCTTGATTCAAGATTACTTCGGGACAAAGAGGGATCACATTTGACTTGTCAGGATGAACAATGCAGGCTCCAAACATTTGATGATAGTAAGAGACTTTGCCATTACTATGCTTTTTCACACAACATTGAGGACAGGAAATCGCACTTGAAGAAAAATACCCTGTTCCACCACCGGAAATCAAGACGTGGCCGTCATGAAACTCAAAATCCTCTAGTGCTTTGCCCCTTTGTGCTAATGCAAATAGTCTCGTAAAAATAGATCTTAATTCATCCGGATTTAGAGAATCTAATCGTTCTCGTAGATATGTGTCAGAAGGTGGTTTATTTACATGATAGAGGTTTTTCAAATTTTGAATAACAGGAAGATCAGTACGTTTTTTATCAAAATCTAGTAGAGAAGGGAATTTTAGACCAAAAATAGCAAGCCCTGACATGAGGTGGTCTGAAAGAGAGATAGCAGGATCTTTTCGGAATTGACGAGGATCGGAAATCTTGGATACTTGCTCATAAACTGAGTTAAGTAATCCCGGTACGCTAAGATTTTTTCTAAATGAAGCTGTCATAACACCCTTTTGAACAGTTGATTTGTTCAAGAGTTTACGAAATCAAAATTTATTATGCTTGGAAAAAATGCTCAGCGGGAATCGCTGGTCAATTATTATATAGAGCTGCTTTAAGAGTAGGCTTAGGATTGGACTTATGATATTCTTATCGTAGCATTTCCGTTGAAAAGCTATTAAGAATAGTTTTAGAGAAATGAAAACTTGGACACTAAATAGGAGAATCCTAATGATGTTATCTACTTGCACTCATTCAAAAGCAGCCTTTTTTAATCAGTTGCCGGGTGGGGAACGATCAATTTTCAAGGCTATAGAGGACAATTACAATTTTGAACGTTTGCAATCCAAACTCGCGCAAAATTCTAATAATATCAATGCGATGGAAGGAGATCTTAATTCCGTTTTACATATTCTTTGTGGCGCCGACGGCTCTAATGGAATTTCTTTGCCTTTAAGGCATGAACCTCCACATAAATTCACTCAACTCCTAATTGCTAACTGGAAAGAAAATATAGATATACGTAATTACTATGGCCACACGCCTCTTCGCTTAGCTGCAACTGTTCACTATTCCGATGCCGTGCAGCAGTTACTCAATAATGGTGCAAATCCTCAAAAAGCTTTACTCCCTTACCTAGAGTCAACAGTTGCTTTTGATAAAGATTTTAAGATTGGAGAGCTTTTATTGAGATATGGAGCTAAAATTGATAATTCTTTGTTGTTTAACTTAGTTTGGAGTGTTAGTAATATGCTCAAAAGAGCAGAAAAAAGTGGTAATAAATTATATAATGATTTAGACCGCATTAGACATTATCATTTTAATCATCTTTATGAAAAAGTTGAATGGATTTTCAAACATGGAGCCAAAGAAAAAGGGGGCGTGCAGCTCGTTTTACTTGATTGTTTTAGATCATTTTTATGTGGTTACGAAAATAGGTATAACATATGTGATGCTGCTATCCGACCATTGATACTTTTTTTGATAGAGAATTGCGACGATATTTCATACAAAGATCAGAATGGCTGGAGTTTGTTACACTGGGCTATTTACAGACAATGCGATGAGAAAGTGATAATGCGCTTAAAGGAAAAAGGACTTCAATCCGATGTGAAAGATCTCAATGGAATAACTCCTTATGACTTAGCTTTATTAAACATGAATCGAAAACTTATCATGTGTATGCGACCGGAAGTTAATGTCGGCGAGGTGTTTGATCAATTACAGCCTGATTTCTTTGGTGCATTAATTAAGAAGCTGCCGGTTCATCTTCGCGAGTTTAATGGGTTGCCGGCATTGCTACGTGCAAACAACCTTTGTGCTGCTGAAAGAAGGTTACTGGCTATTTATGAGCCTATTTTATTGGAAGCTGGCAAAGATGGGACAGATCGTATGATAACACCGATAGCTGCTGCATTGCTACAAAACGATTTTTTAAAAATTCATTATTTCATTGAGAATGGATGGAATATAAGTATTGAAAATGTCTTTTTGAAAGATTTTTTAGCTACACAAGGAAAAGTACCAAAAGGTTTTAGAGATGTTTTTGATGAGAAGTTTGGAAATTCAACATACTCTATATTCCCTGCAGACTCTACAATTATCTCGGTCTTAAAAGCCTTAAATAGTTCCCCAGTTTCAGGAATTACTCTTTCGAGTGAATTTGATTATGCTCTAATCCATTTAGGAGAGAAAATTACGGAAAAAGATGTTTTTGCTCTCTTTAATGCCGGTTTGAATGGTGATGTGTATTATCAGCAGACAGGGAGCAATTTGCAAAAAAAAATTAACCAGCACTATTCTCTCTCATATTCTGATGACCGCGGTTTCCATGAATACTCAAGCCATAAGGCTATGTTAAAAATAAATGCATATGTCGATGAATTTAACATTTGTAAAACTACTGTTCACAACACAAAAGAATAGGAAATGAAAAGCTATTCCCTTGGGCTTTGGGTAGCTTGGATAATAATCTATGAAGGGGTAGCGTCAAGAATTTTTATCACGCTACCCCAAATGGGACTAACCCATTTGGGGTTTGTCCCAAATTATGTTTGCTTTTTTTCGAAAGAAGAGGACTGATAGATTTAGTACTCGTACTTTTTTGTATTTTTTTATGTTGAGATTGGGAAAATGCGTTCTATGCGGCTTGTAATAGGTGCAACAATAATTAATTCAAAATGATTCGCTATATCAGACTAATCGTGGAAAAATCAGTTAAAGCAAGAAGCCGAAGAAAGTGAAGCAATAGCACGTAGAGAAGTAGATGAGGTGAAGAAAAGCTAATCAAAGTTAAAAATGCTAAGAAAGAAATTCAGGGGATGGATTTTGATGAGCATATTTTATATTCTCAATACAGCGAATCCAGAATATGTTTGGATTTATTAATAAATTTATTAGAAGACGACGATAAGAAAAAAAAAGCTGCGGTTTCTTGGGCTGGGATGATTAAGTTTTAATGATTAGAGGTGGACAGAATTAAAGCCAAAATAAGGAACAAAAATGATTTTTAAGCTAAGGGGTAAGAACGTGCTTTTGGAGAGAAAGCATAAGATTGTAGGAAGTTAAGCAAGGACTTTTGATTCTTCCTAATGCGCCAAAGCCATCGACTCTTACGTGCTCAGTCCATGGTATTGGAGAAAGAGTGCAGCTTAAATTAAAAGACAGCCAAGAAGTTATGATCCATCACAATGTCAGGCTATGAAAGTGATGTTGAAGGCAATAATTATTTATTGTGGATGAACAGTATTTTTTGGGAACTTTTAGTAAAAAAACGGAAATCTAGTAAAAATAACGGAAAAATCGAACAATCAATAAATTCTATGTACTTTTAAGGTGTTAGAAGGTAAAGTTTGAGCGAATTACTTAAAAACTGAAGTATTATAATGAATGAGTCCTTAAGTCAGCATTTCCAAAAGAGTGACCCGAATCATTTCAAATTAGCATTAGCTAATTTTATGGATGGGACAGATAAGCGATGCGGAATTTGCAATCATAAATATGTCGATGTTGATGACTGCATAAAACGAAAAATATATTTGATAAAACTATTAGCCAAGAAAAGTTGGATGTATGAAGTGTTTGGATGCGAAAAATTTAAAGAAAGTATGACTGTTGACAGGTTATGTTTTTTGTGAAACACCAGAAATTATAGTCATTCCAACATAAGATGCATTAGCAACCGTTATTTTTTTAAGAATCCAGCCCTGCCGTTTACAATAACGATCTTATAAAAGCGCGCAATCTGGGAAAAACTTTTTTGAAGCTATGTCGGATAAAGTATTTTAGGCAGGCTTGTTAAATCAGCTTTAGGGCGCACTTGCTTAATAGCATTTGAGGAACGCAAATAGAGCTATTGTAGAGAAGTGGGCTCTGTCGGACTAATAACAAGCCACAGTTCGAGGATCCGCTGGCATAGATTTCAATTCTCTAGATTGACACCAAAAATCAAAGTCTTTCCAGTCTAAGCGTAGCTTTAATACGACGGCTAAGTTTTAAACCTCCTGCCCCTCATTACTCTCTTATTTGAAGGGGTGCTTCTTGAGCATTAAACTGTAAGACTAAGTATTGCATTTGAAACCTCCTTAACTGAAAATGCGGCCAATTTCTAACCTTCTATAAGAGTAGATTATCGAAGGTTAGAGTTATGTAAGCAATAAGATGCATGATTTTTACATTAAAACTCTTGCAACATTCCGAGATTGTGGTATACTTAAATTATAGGAGGGCAGAAAAATGACAGCATTACAAGAAATCATGATCCATCTGAATCCTGGACAAGTTTATAGGCGATCTGACATCGAAAAATGGTCGAATGCTGTTGATCGTCATTTGACCCAGCTTCAAGAAGAAAGAGCTCTGCTTAAGCTATCAGGTGGGATGTACTATTGTCCAAAGGAATCTCCGTTTGGACCCGTTCCCCCAAGTGACGATGAACTTGTCAAAGCTTTTCTAAAAGATGATAGATTTCTTCTGATGACCCCAAATGCTTATAATAGCCTCGGGGTTGGAACAACTCAGCTCTATAATGAAACTATCGTATACAACCATAAACGACATGGTGTCTTCAAATTGGGAACGCGATCGTTTCGATTTGTCTTAAAACACCACTTTCCATTGAATCTCTGTGAGGAATTTCTTCTGGTTGATTTGGTAAATCATATCGATCAATTGGCTGAAAACCGAGAACGGGTTTTAAGTCTCGTAAAGACAAAAGCACAATCAATGAATCAAGAACATCTCAAAGGTGCCCTTTTAAATTATGGTGGAGTACGCGCGAGAAAAATGCTTAAAACCATCGCGGAAATATAGACAATGACTGACTATTTGCATAACCACCCAAATTTCAATGACCTTATATTGATTTTATCAAATGAATTGTCCCTTAGCCCCGTCCTTATAGTTAAGGATTATTGGATTATGCATTGTCTATACGGACTCCAAAATCAAAGCCTGAATTTTCAAATGAAGGGAGGTACTTCTCTTTCCAAGGGATATAATCTCATTCAGCGATTTTCTGAGGACATAGATATACTCATAGAGCCACCAAAAGAAATATCTGTTCATGTAGGACGCAATCAAAATAAGGATATTCATAGAGACAGTCGTAGACTTTTTTATGATTGGCTTGCACAAAACATAAAAATAGATGGGATTGTAAAAAGCCAGCGTGACACGGCATTTGATGATGATAAGTATAGAAGTGGTGGAATTAGGCTTTATTATCAAACGTCTTACGACAATCCA
>JACDDG010000183.1 GCA_013817115.1 Parachlamydiaceae bacterium
GTTTTTGAGTTCTGCCAAACCCTTGCGAACCCAGTTGTCTGCCCCGCTTACGTTTCTTTCCCTTTTCGTCTTTCGCTAGCTTATCTATATCTAGTTTGGATTCATTTTGTAGCTTATCGGAAGTTTCCTGATCGTCAGAAATTGAAGAATTCGGTGAAAGGACCCATCTTCATCTGTCTCCCATTTATCGTGATCGTTTGTAGTAGGGGCGTCAAAATTTTCAGCATTGAAATTATTTTAGGGATGATTAACCACTCCACACATCCTCGTTCCTTAATTGGTTTAGAAGAAGCTCATCGTGATGTCCTCAATCATTTAAAGAACATACTTCCTGCTAATTGGAAGATGGTAACACCTCCTGGTCAGCCTAATTCTCAAGATCTTTTTATTTATGATACAGACATCTTTGAATATGTCGGCGTAAATGTAGCAAAGTATCAAGAAAATTTACCCAAGTCGATTTTTACTCTATTGTTAAAAGAAAAATCTTCTGGCCACAGTTATCGATTTCTTCAATCGCATGTTCCTGGCGGCCCCAATTCAGCAGAGGGGTGCGAAAAATTTGCTAAAGAGGCGTTCAAAAATTATCGTGTTGCAGAAACAACGGTGTTAATGGGAGACATGAATGCTTCGCCGAGTGAAATCTTGAAGGCTTTGCAGCAGGCATCGATAAACGTTGGGATGAATAAGCAGCCTTACCACTATGTATCGATTGATTACCCCTCTCATGTGAACACAAACTTAGAGGCTTCTTGGATAGACAATTTTTTTGCATATACTCCAAAATCAGCTAAAAGAATTCATGCGTCTCATCATTCGGAAGAGATCAGACAGTATAGCGCCCATTATTGAGCTTTTTAAAAGCTATAGCACCAACGGCGAAAAATAACATCGAGTTTGGCCTGTACCCCTTAAAGACAAAGGACCATAAAGACTCCAAGGACCTCATCGACACGAATGCATAGCAACTAAGAAGCGATAAAAGATGTCGTTACGGTCATTGGGGCAGTTATTGTCCTTTGTCTTTAAGGTCCTTTGTTCTTGCCATTATTACGAATTCTATGTGCACGTTTCTTGCACTATCACTGCTGGCTTGACACATTCTTTATTTTTATAATTTTCCCATTGAACTTCGATGTTCTTTGTTATAAGATAGCTAGTTACGTCAATTCCCGTGGAAGAATAAAAAGGCCTTTTAACGCCATAGATAAATAAAGTTTATGCAATTTATCATCGATGAAGGAATATCAGAGTCTACTGCTGCCTTCAAATCATTTTTGGTGTGGCTGGGAACCCGCCCAAGAAACTTTATATTTTTATCAAAAGTACATCCTGGTATTCCGGATATCGAAATTATTGATAAATTGTTGCCTAAATATCAAAATCTACTGACTCATGATAGAGTGTTACATAATCGTGCCATAGCTGAAGGCTTTAAGTCTTTAACTCTCGATACAAATGGAAATTTAACCAACAAATCCTTGCCGGGCATTAAACTAAAAAAATTGCAGCCTCCAAGCATGAGGAAGGAAATTGAAGAAAATTACTTGCAAAAACCTTCTGATGAAGTGTGCTTATTAAATAGTCGACTCTTGAACAGCTTCTCTCAAAAATGCATTGAGAAGATTCGAACTAAACGTCGTCGCATCCGCAGTTATTTTGGCGATGTTGCAAATATCGCTAGCATCGATTTTACAATCGCTTCAGAGAACATTTCAAAGGCTGTGATAGGAGGATATTTCCTTAAAATCAATGCACGAAAATCTTTGAAAGCATTGATGCATGCGAGCGAAGGATATTGTTTAGATGAAACTTGTGCTCATATTCTCAGCCCAATTTTTTATGCCCTGTCTTATTTATACTGCTTACATCTCACCCAAGTGCCTGTTACACTTTATATCACCTGTCCACAGGCGCTAGAGCTCTGCAAAACTCTTAAAACAATAGGGACTGTTCAAGACAATCCTGTTAAGCAAAGTGTACAACTTTTGTTGCTCCATCTCACCAATGTTGAATTTATGCCGTGTGTAAAGGGACCTTTTTTTGAGCGAATACAAGCCAAGCTCGATCAAATGAAGCATAGAAAAACAAATGAACTTGTTACCGTTGACTTTAAGGCAATGGCCGACGTCTTTTTGAATCCTAACATTGTGAATTCCATGAAATGCTGAAATAATTTTCAAATTAATTATGCGGCTATCAACATATCATTTCTTTGATAGAAATCTTCAGTAATTTATTTCACAATTCCCAATACCCCTTTTTTTTGGACCCTGAGCGCTGCAAAATTCCTAAAGATTTAAGTTTTTGAATGTTTCTTTTAAGGCAACCATTGCGATGATCAATAAATTGGATTTGAGGCCAATCCTGTAACGCGCGTCTTACCCCAGTTCCTAGTCCTCTATAGGGAATGCACGGCATTGTAATCATGCTAGTCACTTAATTTTATTTTTAAAATTTATGCAGCCAAAAACTTAGCCTGAAAATCATTTGTAGCCCACAGCCCACAGCAAGCGATAGCGCAGCTATGGGTATGGTTTAATAACTATGGTTCCCCGGCAGGGAACCTCTTTTTTTGCATCCATCTTCTTAACAAAAAATATTTGTGGAATTTTTTCACACTTAAACCTTTAATTGAAATCTTATCTTAAACTTGCAGGGTTTTTAACATCCCGATTTTCAAGCAACCTTGAGTTACAGGTTTTCAAACATATTAATCCACGCAATTTGATCACCTAAAAATCGCAAACCTTTTATCACGAAAGACATCGAACCCCACCTACATGGCTATAGAACATTCTAGCAAAGAGAATTTGAGGATAACTTTATGGGGGCGGTAAAAAGAAGTCCCCTTCAGGGGACTCAAGCATATTATATCATACTCATAGCTGCAGCTGAAGCTTTGCAATGGGCTACAAAATGATTGCCAGGTTATGCTTTTAGCTGCATAACGTAATCAAAAATAAGACTAAATAGATGCATGAGTGGAATAACGTGCTACATTTTATTATCGAAATCCAAAAAAGGTATAAATAACTTTCTGGACAAATTCTATAAATACCTCAAAAAAAATCACCAAAAAAAACCTAAGCCAACAAAAGCTTAGGTCCAAAAAAGTAAAAGATGCTCGAAGCCGGACTCGAACCGGCACGGGATTGCTCCCAAGGGATTTTAAGTCCCTAGTGTCTACCATTTCACCATTCGAGCATTAAGAAGAAGGTTACCGTAGAAAGTGTTACGATAACCTTTTTCCCACTTCTTAGTCAATAGGATTTAACACTATTTGCAAAAAAATTGCAAATAACGCCCCCAAACACACCTATGAAGCACCATTAGACTTGCCATTAATATCTTCATCTGACACATGATCATTTGATGTGCTCTCTAAATGATTCGACAAAGGGAACTCATCTTCAAAGTTGTCAAATGGTAGCGAGAAATCATCATCACCCGCAACCACAAAGAATGGCTCTTCGACCGGCAACATAAGGTGCTCTTCAGGAATTGCTTTAAATATCATCGGAGATTCCTCAACCGCAGAAACGACTTCTTCTTTAAGCGGCAATTCATCAATTACATCATCTACAGAAACATAGCCCGCTGCATGCGGCACATGATGTATCACTTCAGGTGATTTGTCATGAGACATTTCAACAAAATCTGCAGAAGTATTATGTCCCGCTAATGGCCCATTTAAACTACCATATACAGGATAATCCAGAGACATCTCAGGAATGTGAATCTCATCGTCATGATCACTTATTCCTTCATGCAGAACTTGCCTATGTAAATGATCATCAGATTCTGACTTATAACCAGATTCATGCCCGTCTCTTTCGCTTGCAATCTTTTCGCTTCCTTCGTTTCCCTCATTTTCTTCATCTTCTTTGCCTTCGTCTTCAGAATCATCGTTAAATTCAACAGAGTCGTCTTCCTTCGAGAAAAAAGCACCTTTAAAAAGAACGTTGTCTTTATAACGCGCAATCGTTTCGGATATAAGATTAGGCGGCGGTGAAAGCAGACTAGATAGCATCGCTGAAGCAGGAACCCCAGAAGAGGAATTTCCCGGTTCATCTTTAATCAAATGAGGAGCTGGCAATTCAATTCTACCTGATTCAGGCGAAAATTTATCTACACCGTCTACACCTTCAACATCTTCTTCACAGGTCTTTTCTCCCTCGTCATCTTTTCCGCGACGACGACGATGGTTACGTCGTCTATCACGTTTTTTATCTAGACGCAAATCAGTCTTCGAATCTGTAGGGGTAGCTTCCTCAGGCAATGCTACTGCTTGAGGCTGTAGGTGTGGCACATTCTGGTGCACAGCTTGTTTTTCAGGCAAAGGAGCATGTCTCGGCTCTGCCTTTGAGGTTGAAATGTCACGTCCTGCATTCAAGGGCGCTTCGCGTCCTCCGGCAATTTTAATGGCACGATCGATTCCTACATTTTTTAAGAGCAGGCGTGTTTCACGCACTTCTAAAATTTCGTAATCAGTCACTGGTACCAAAAAAGCCTTAGGGCGTTCACGAGAGCGAAAAAATAGTGCACTTCCGAAGGTTACAACTTCGACAGCATCTACAAAATGCTCTTCTTGCCCTGAACTTTTACTGCTGCGGACGACTAGAGTACACCCCTCTTTAGGGGTGATGACAGATTCAATAATTGGTTCACGAGTAAAATCCACGTTTAATTATTCCAAAGTTAAGGGGTTTCAATGCCGGCTAACGGTGGTGTTGGATTGCTTAGATGCCATATAAAGCATCAAGTCAACAACGCGTGTCGCGTATCCCACTTCATTGTCATACCAAGCAATGATTTTAAAAAATTTATCGTTTAAAGCGATTCCTGCTTTTTCATCAAAAATCGCAGAATAGGGGCTTCCGATAAAATCGGAAGAAACAAGCTGTTCATCACAATAACCAAGAATTCCTTTCATGTTCCCTTCAGAGGCTGATTTCATTGCCTTACAGATTTCTCCATAGGTTGTAGCCCTGCTAAGTCGAACAGTTAAATCTACAACTGAAACATCTGCAGTAGGAACACGTAAAGCCATTCCGGTAAGCTTTCCACGGATTTCAGGTATACATAGCCCTACTGCTAAGGCTGCACCTGTTGAAGAAGGTATAATATTCATACTCGCAGACCTTCCGCCACGCCAATCTTTTTTCGATGGCCCATCAACGGTAGGTTGAGTTGAGGTAACTGAATGAACCGTGGTCATCAGTCCTTCATCAATGCCGAAGTTATCCAAAAGGACTTTAACAATCTGTGCAAGACAATTTGTAGTGCATGAAGCATTTGACACTATGGCATCAGTTTCCGGGTTATAGCGGTCTTCATTGACTCCCAATACAAATGTAGGGACATCCCCTTTTGCTGGGGCTGTAATGATAACACGATTAGCTCCGGCTTCTAGATGCTTACTCGCTGTTTCAGCCGAGGTAAAAAATCCAGTCGATTCAATGACAAAATCTACATTAAGATCTTTCCAAGGCAGTTTTTCAGGAGAGCGCTCTGAAAAAACTTGTACTTCTTTGCCATTTACAATC
>JACDDG010000184.1 GCA_013817115.1 Parachlamydiaceae bacterium
GAGCTATTGATGAGGAGCAAAGCGCGCCGGATGGCATTTTGTAGCCACTGGAAAATCAAAAAATCACTCGCTCTCGAGTATAAGACTTTAGGAATTGAGCAAGGTTTTTGTTTAAATTTGGTCCAGCATTTAGAACACTGCGTTTACGCGGAAGCTAAGCATTACTTTTAACGTGAGCACTTTTGTGCCGTCCTTACTTAGCTCATATACCGTAATAAGTACCTACTTCTAAAGAATGTCTTTCTCTTCGAGCTCAAGCCCTAGGTCTTTAAGTTGCTGAGAGGAAACCTTCGAAGGACTTTCAAGCATTAAATCACTAGCCTTTTGAGTCTTAGGGAAGGCAATCACATCGCGAATATTTTCAGTGCCTGTTAACACCATGACAAGCCGATCCAAGCCCAAAGCTATCCCTAAATGTGGTGGTGTCCCATAAGAAAGGGCTTCAAGGAAAAATCCAAATTTCTCATCCAATTCCTGAGGAGTTAGATTTAATAACTCAAAGATTTTTTGCTGAAGTTCGCTATTGTGGATTCTTCGGGATCCTCCTCCTAATTCATAACCATTAAGTATTACATCATAGGCCTGGGAACGTACTTTCGTAGGATCACTTGCAAGCAAATGAATGTCTACAGAAATTGGAGAAGTAAAAGGGTGATGTTCACTAGCAAGTATCCTCTCAACCGGATCCCAGCTAAACAAGGGGAATTCTGTTACCCATAAAAATTCGTAACTATCCGGGGCAATTAAATTTCTATCACGCCCAAGTCTTCGGCGTAAATGGTCAAGCGCCTGATTAGTTAACGCAAACTGATCGGCAACCATAAAGACCAAATCGCCTTGTTTCATTTCAAGTCGCGCAATTAGTTCCTTTTGCACATCTTCCGGAAAGAACTTTGTGATGTTGGATGCGAAACCGTCTTCTTGCAATTTCATCCATGCCAATCCTTTAATTCCCAAACGCGAGACAAAAAGTGTATAATCCTCGATCTGCTTGCGAGAAAGGTCTGCTCCTCCATTCACGCAAAGGGCTTTGACAACGCCACCTCCTGAAATTTGTTCTTGAAAAACTGAAAAATCTGATCGCACTGCAAGATCTGTTATGTCAAACAATTCCATTCCAAAACGTAAATCCGGACGATCGCAGCCATACTTTTCCATAGCGTAAGTATGTGTCATTCGTCGAAAAGGGGTATCGATTTCTTTACCGATACATTCTTTGAAAACAACTTTTAGAAGTTGTTCAACCAAAGGCAGTAACTCTTCAGGATCGGAAAAACTTATTTCGATATCTATCTGAGTGAACTCAGGTTGACGATCCGAACGCAGATCTTCATCACGAAAACATTGGGCGATTTGAAAATAACGGTCCATGCCGGCTACCATGAGGAGCTGCTTGAAAATCTGAGGAGATTGAGGGAGCGCATAAAAGCTACCTGGATAAATTCTTGAGGGTACAAGATAATCTCTAGCTCCTTCAGGAGTCGACTTCCCTAAAATCGGAGTTGAAATCTCCAAAAATCTTTGACTATCTAAATAATTGCGAACAGCTATCATCGCACGATGACGTATAACTAACTTTTCTGCAATGTCACCGCGACGTATATCAAGATAACGATATTTTAAACGCAGCTCTTCATTCACATCTAGATTTTCGTCGCAAATTGAGAAAGGTGGGGTTTTCGCCTGGGAAAGAATTTCCATTTCCTGGATGACAACTTCGATTTCGCCAGTAGACAATTTAGGATTCGCCATCCCCTCACGTCGACAACTCACTGTCCCTCTAACAGAAATGACCCATTCTGAGCGAAGCTTTTCCGCTACCTTATGCATTGCCGGATTAAGGTCAGGATCAAAAACGAGTTGTGTAACACCAAAACGATCGCGAAGGTCAATAAAAATGAGACCTCCATGATCACGGCGGCGATTGACCCATCCTGACAAAGAAATTACCCTATCAATATCTTTAGCATTAAGTTCACCACAAGAATGGCTTCTACAAAAGTTAAACATGTAACTTCTCGCGATTTAAATATTTTATTGACAGGCAATTCGAAACCGAATACTTCTAGAATAGACTTTGTTTTAAACAAAACATAGTTTTAATCCGAAGCCGGATTATACCGAAGTGTCCAAGAGTCATATTACATTTCTTTAGGAGGATTTATGCTAAAGATTTCTCGAAAATATATTAAAATAACACTTTTTGCAAATCTAATATTGGTGGGTGGAAATTTGTCAGCTAGTCCAGAACAAAGCCGAATCGATGCTGTTCATCGTGAGGAACAACGCTTAGAGGACCAACGTCTTGAAAGTGCACGCATAGATCAGCAGCTACAGCAGCAACGCTTAGAGCACAATCTTCAAAATCGTCGTCAAGATAATCGAAGATTAGACAACGCTCGTTGGGACAGACAACACGGAAGGTAATTTATTCAATCACACCCGCATCTGGAAACCAGAAAGCGGGGATGATAGGAGACAAAGACTAGAAAATGTAGCCTAGGTCTAAGCGTACTGAACCTGAAGACCATGAGATATCATCACGGTTAGTATCAGAGAAATACTTTCTGTAAGCAATGCTAGCATCTACATACATGTTTTCGTTAAGCATGTAATATGTTCCAAGCCTGAATAACGGACCGTAGAAAGTTTTTGTACGACGGTAGCCATCGATGTATTCTCTGTCAGTGTGGGAATTAGCTAGACGGCGTGCTCTTCCGAAATGGAATTCGAATGCACCGTATAGATTCCAGCACTCAGGAGAATTATAAATGAAATCTAAGCCAAGGTAAGGACCCCACCAGTTAGAACGGAAATTGCTATGTCGACCATCTTTATGGCATAATTCCTCGAAAGAGTTGAAAGAAGCATCATTAAATGCTGTTCTGCCTTTAACTCTAAGATGCTGATGGTTCACTGCAAATCCAACAACCGGAGCAAGTTTGAATGTCTCACATCCGCACTCGAAAGGATAAGCGAAAGCAACATCGAAATCCCAAACGTAGCTAGATCTTCTAATATCGTTGTGGACTACGCTCTTACGGAAATCACCTTCAACAATACAACCTGAACGATGAAACTGATCAACAGTATCACGGTCTTCTACTTTAAGCTGTTCGCGAACGTCTCCATCCACAACAAAGCCCCAATCAAAACACCCTCTCACGTATGCATCACAGCATCCTAAAGTTGATCGAAATTGTGTTCCTATAGTGACAATCTCCAAATTTTTGAAATGGCGATCAGATTTTGCGCGTGGATTTACGGATCCGCGCTCATTGATATTCAGCGTAATGCTGTCCTGGCGATAGCCTACGCCTACTTGAATCATAGTTATGTCGGCAGGCAAAAGGGCTGCACACGACAGCAAGGCAGTGGTTGCAACTGCTGCTAAGTTAAAAATTGTTCTTCTCATAAGACCTCTGTGTTTGATATGGATCTGCCAATAAAGTATTGAAAAAAGATAAATTTGACAACTAAATTTCATCAAAAATTTGGCATATAATGGAAGCAAAACTTTAAGTGACTGAGAGTAAATTGGTTAACGTCATTAAGGCGTAAAGATAAATTTTCGTATTCTTTCTGTGGGATAGTAAATTTTGACCCTCATCTAACACAAATCAGTAAAAAACCCTTTTTTTTCGCGATTGAAAAATACCTCTTGCTTTCTGAATTTTCCATAATCTATAACGGTATATATCAAGTTGGAGTTTATGAGCACACCATGCCGATTATATTGTCGCAATTTAATCGACTTGATGTACTAAACGAGATCCCGTGAAAGTGAGATTTTATGAAGAAATTTTTTTGTCGAAATCTATCTTATGAATATGATGGAACCTTATTTGCAATAAGACATAAGCCTCTGAAACGCATTTTTGATATTGTTTTTAGTTTGCTGGTATTTTTATTTTTATTTCCCGTGTTTCTTGTAATTGCTTTGTTAGTGAAGTATTCATCACGCGGACCCATATTTTACTCCCATGAACGCCTTGCTAGAGGTGGCATTCCATTTCCATGTTACAAATTCCGCACAATGTATTCTGATGGAGGAAAACGCCTGGAAGAGCTATTAAACACTTCTCCGGACATTAAAAAAGAATGGGAAGAAACATATAAACTTAAAAATGATCCTCGCATAACTCCTATAGGCAGGTTTTTGCGAAAGAGTTCCTTGGATGAACTGCCACAATTTTGGAATGTTCTAAAGGGTGATCTGAGTGTGGTTGGACCGCGACCAGTAGTACAACAAGAGATGCAGAAACATTTTGGTGAAAAGGCAACGGTTATACTTTCTGTACGACCAGGCCTTACAGGCATATGGCAAGTTTCTGGCCGCAATGACACTGCCTACACAAAACGCATTCAATTGGATGAAATTTACGTAGATACACAATCATTGTTATTGGACATAAAACTAATTGCCAAAACAATCCCTGCGATGTTATCCTCACGTGGAGCCTACTAAATATTATACCGAAGAGCGTTCAAAGTTTGGTTTTTGGCAAAGAGAAAGCTCCCGCCATTAAGCGATCAAAAATGATCCCATATTATAATATTGGGTCATTTTTGATCGCTTAATCCCGGGGCTTTCTCAAAGCCAAAAATCCAAAATTTGAACGCTCTTCGGTATAAACAGTAATAGATTGACGGTAGCTTACAAATATGAGGGGAGGCTAGAATTCTTCGAAACCTGCTGCTTGCTCTCTATTCTAATCAGGTAAAGAATGAATTTAAGAACTTGTAATATTGCGACACCGTTTATTTTTTCTTTGGTAGCTTTCTTAATTATTCCGATTATTTGGCCGACCATCAAGTTATTTTTTTTCGCGCCGTTTATAATTATTACATTATACCAGCTATCCTATATCGGATGTTTATGGACCTCTCTTTGCTGTGGGCTGGCGATTGATTGCTTGTCAGTGCATCCGTTCTTTGGTCTGAATGCCTTTACCTACACATTAACGACATTTTTGTTATACCCTCAAAGAGTGCACTTTTTTTCTGATCGTGCAAGCACTTTACCTTTGATGACAGCTGTTTTCTCTTTTGCGGTGACTGTAATTTCGATGTTGTGGGCTTCTATTTTTGAAAGGAAGCAACTTTTTTCATGGAATCTATTGTATACAGATCTTTTCTTAATGCCACTTGCTGACAGTTTGTATGCTCTCATATTTTTTGTTTGGATTTCAAAAATCACAACGCAGTATTTGCGTAGTAGACGGGCTTAGAAGAGAATAAGGAGTTTGCGAACTTTTAACGCAGAGATGAGACAAAGTTTTATGCATAAGTTTTTTTGACAAAAATGTGATGAATACAAGCTGCCTATGACCGCAAAATCCCGTTGGATTTTGATTCAGCCTATCTCGCGAACGTTTTACGAGAATTTATAACTATCTTAGCATAAGTGTAATTACTTGTAAACAAAAATGTTTCAAAAATTCTAAATGCAATCACTTTAAATGAGTTTTATTTAAAAATAGTTCCCCAAAAACTCCCACATAATAAAGTCTAAATACATCCTAAACCACATTTACAGGGCTTATGC
>JACDDG010000185.1 GCA_013817115.1 Parachlamydiaceae bacterium
CCTTAATAAGGAAACTGCTATGGAAGAGAAACAGAATCACTTACAGAGGGGAAATTCGAAGAATTTCTGACACGCCAGCCAGTGACTCTTGGGAAACATATAAAAAGGGTGAAGTTGAAATTCAAAAGGAAATCACCGGTAAATTCTTATATATTTATCAAAAAATAAGTAGTGCAATCAAAGGTTTAGAAGTTAAAATAAAAAAAGATAAAAAAATTGATAGAAAAAAGCAGATTTTGATTGAAAAACTACTCAGTTCTTTAATTGAATATCCGAATAAATTTCAACATTTATTTGATTCAGTATTGCTTGCGCCTATTCGTGTATCATCAAATATCATGCAAGAGATGCGTCTTTATTTTTGGGTTCTAGATGGATGGAATAAAAAAGCCGAAGCTTTTCATAAATCACTTTATAGTTCTAGCATTCCCTGCACTTTTTTTAACCCATTAGATCTTCTTATTCTTCAAATTTTTCGATGTCAGGATAAGATAAGACAGTCTGAATTCCTTTGTATGGACTCATTATTAGAAAATTTAATTGTACTAGTCCAAAGTATGATAGAAAGTTTGCAACAGAGTGTGACTACTTCAGTTATTACAGAGAGTCTTCCTAATTTTCAAAGTGCGAATTGCGTTAAAAATTTTTGTCAAAAATTGATTGAATTAATGGAGCTTTTAAATGAAGGTTTCACTACGAATGTTTTCGAGCAAATATCAAAAATTCCTGAGGTTGCAGAATTAAAAAATACAGTTTTTCTTTTCATTCAATATTTGGATGCTTTACCTACCAGTTTAAAACAATCTTATCGCCATTTTGTGACAACAGTGATGGATCCTCTTAGTAGCCGAATAGAAATCTTCTTTGAAGATATCTCCTTGATTAAATATCATATGCATGTAATTGCCATATCCACAAAAGAAAAAAATCTTTCAAACAATTTTGTTGGGTTAGAGAAACAAATAAGTGAGCGTTTAAAGCAAGCTCCAGCTGAGGGGACCTTCTTTTGGCGGCTAAGTCTAAAATACGTGATTCTATCAAAATTGGTATTCATTCAAATGCAGAATTTGTTCGAGGAATGTGATCAGAAATTAAAGGTTTGCAGCAGTCATAATCAAGTTCTGCAAGTCCTTAACAAGTGCGTTGGAAGATTCGAACGGGCAAATAAAACTCGTAATGCATGGGGCTCCCAGCTAACAATTATAGGGAATCTAGCAATAAAGGAGGAGAATGTTGAAGCAATAGAACTGGTGCGCCCTATTTCTACAGCTATCTTATGGATTGATTTTTTCTATTTGACGATTCAAGAGATCGTGAATTTAAACCCAATACTTGTGCAGAAAACTTCTTTGAAAAATGTTAATCGGTCAAATAAGTCGGCTGGCGGGTTTATAGATTTCCCATCTAGCGAAGAAAGTGCGGAAAAAATTGAAGAAATTCCACTTGAAAACACTTCATCATACTTGGAGGAATCTCGGGAAATAGTTGATTATGAAAGGCATTTAAACCAACTTCATATCTTAAAATCACAAACTCCTAACCTATTAAATAGTCAAGAATCTCTGGAATCTTTCACAGCGCGTTTTTTAAAAAGGGAAGAGATAATTCAAAATAGTTCCTTTTATTTAGATTTAATTGAAGAGGGAAAGGTATGGGATAAAGTGGAAGAATCAACCTCTAAACCATTGATTCTTCGAGCTCAACTTGATCATGCTCTTCTTTTAGAAGCAACTCAAAAACTAGCACTTATTTCCCTTCGTATAGGAACAAGAGAAGCTCCTAATCATCATATCATATCCTCAGATTATAATGGACGACCTCTTGGTTTCACGCATGATGGTGTACAATTAACAAATCTACTCCATTCTGTCGGCATGTCTTGGTTTAATGATTCGAATATTCAGCCTCTCATTTTAAATCAGGAGTTATTGCTGAAAAAAATCTCCTGGTTTCAGAAAGATCAAGGATTTGTTGAGGGTATCTCATCAGTGATTACGGTCTGTGAGAACGTTTGGAATGATCTTGATAAATCTTGCAATTTTTCATCGCAACATAATTTGTATCGTAAAGCATTAAATTATCATGAATGTTGTGTGCAAATTCATCATTTTAAACGTAGTCATTTATCTACTTCTATACTCTTTAGCAGCGTTCAAGACGCAGAGGCAACTAAGAGTTCAATAAAGAATCTAATTACAACATTAGAGATCAGTCCTGAATGTGAAGAGATCTCTAAGAGTCATAAGCACACGATTAATCGCATATTAGATTTTCATGAAGTATTAACAGTGTATCAGCAGAAAGAGCTGATCCCATTATTTTTTGCCGTGCGTTCTGCTGAAATTCAAGTTGGAATACTTTCTCAAGCCTTGATTCTAGCTTTGAGCACTATACGGACTGTAAAGGGGCAATCTCATCCTCTCTTTATCACGCAAAAAGGTAGGTCTCTTAATTACAGCCATCAAGTTGACAAGCTGTGGAAGGTCCTCAAGGAAGAAGCGGGGGCAAAAATTGATTTTGATACAATTCAACGGCTTGACAGCCAGGTTTCCCAATTTATTGGGGATCCTAGATATCCTCATCCTAATAAAACTATTTTGACTAACCAACTGATTAACATGCAAGAGAAGTGTTATCTCCTAAGAAAGATAAAAAGTGAGAGATGGTTCGGTTCAGAGGATAAGAAATTACTTGCTAAGCATGTTGGAAGGGATTGGATGGGGCAATCTGTATCGAAACTCACGGAGATTCTTGAACGTGCAATAGCTAAGAAGATTGCTGAACAAAATCAGAAGAGCTGTCTTGCTTTTGAGTTGGCGGAGATCATTCTCAAGTTAGATCTGGGGTAAATTTAGGGTTGTTTGAGTTTTCGGGAGATGAAAATATATAATTCCGGCCCAAAAGGTTTTACTAAGTACATACGAGCAGTATCCCGAAGAGCGTGTCATCCATAGACTTAAAAAGGCCCTCATTTTAAGCTTATGGATGACCTTCAAGGATACTTCACTGTTCGTAGACAATTACCTCGAAGCTGTTAGGTAAAGGATAGGTAAGGACTATTGGTTCAAGAGTTCCCGGCTTTGATTTAGACTTAACAGCAAGGATTATTCTAACCAAGGCCGGAAGATCCCCGTACTCCTGCTGCCATTCTGTCTTCCATTCACCCATCGTTTCGATCTTCATGAGATTAGTCTCCGTAAAGACTGTTTTGCGGTTCGCTAGAACAATTTTACGTTGTCTGCTAGGAGGAAGATAAAACATAAAGGAAAGGTCTTCAACTCCATCAAAAAGTACTTCATTCTTGATAGGTGGCACCTCAGTCTCGCTCCAACGCGTAGTCGAAGGCCATATCGCTAAACTTAATTTACCGTTTGATAAATAAAGTCTTCCTAAAACATGGTTTGAGAAATCTGGATCCAGTTTTACCCCATTGTCGAATGTGAAAAATAGGGATGGGGTTCCGGGCTTAGTCTCTGAATCATTATTCAAAGTACTAAAAAAAATGTAGTCTTTATCAGGGTTGTTCACTGGCACCACTCGCGGTATAATCGAGGCCAAACGGGTCGATAGAAACAATTTACCGAAACTGTGCTCTTGCTCTAATTCTTGAGCTGCATTGACTTTATTAATTTGTAAATAAAAAGATAATAGTACAGACAGCAAGACCATAGTCAGTACCATTGCAATCAATACCTCCAATAAAAGCACGTAGCGACGACAAACTGAAATGATGCTTGTGATAGGTTTTAGTGTTTTCATTAAGTTCTCATTCATAAAGGGAGCTGTCAAGCCGCAGAAAAGAGTCTGGTTATAAAGACTTCATATGTATATGTTAATGTATTCTTAGCTTTTTCAGCCTCATTTTTAAAGGTCTTTGGGGGAATGGTAATTGTCAACCCAACTCTGTAGAGGCCATATTGATCATTTTTTTTGCCTTTAATGATTTGGAACTGGTAGCTGCCTGTAAATGGAGGTGTTGTATATTGGGGGGACCTGGCCCAAAAGTCATTTGTAATAGGGATCGGCTGTTTAAGCTCGATTGTGCCCCAACTAATTTGATTTTGTTGCAATTGCTCTAGAATTATCGCGTAAAACTCGTTGACAGCTATGTCTGTTTTTATTTTTTCTATAAATTTATGCTGTTGCTGGTAGATGAAAAAATGAGGGTAAATTAGTGGTAAAATACCGATGACCACAAAGGCGAAAGCGATAAGAACCTCTATTAACAGAAAGTGACGGCGCTTAGTGACTTTTATCGGCTGATTAGTGACTTCTTCCATCTTATTTGTCCTTAACAGGGTCAGGCTTTGCACGTTTTTTAGGTTTAGTTGCGCCGTCTTGCAGGTTTGGAGATGTAGGTGTGGCACCATTATTGTTTGCATTTGAGTTTGCATTTGGATTTTTCTGAGCCTGAATTTTACTAATGATATCCGGCATGATAAATTGAGTCATTTGATCATTAGCACGAGCTATATCGCCGTTTAAGAAGGATGGGCTAGGTGAATTACAGGAGGTAATAGCTGCAGGAAAGCCTTGCAGGCATACGTATCTTTGGTCGTTATAGCTGCGACCTTCGCCGGTAGATAGTTTTAAAACTCCTCGGCTCATTACCATCCCTCCTGAAAGGAATTTCAAAGATAGTTCACCGTTAGCGCTTTCTTTTTCAGCTCCATCGAATTCGATGCGGCGTATGGCGGTCAATACAGGAGACTCGCGCGTCATTTCACGATCCCAGCCCGTGCGCGCTGGACATTGAAAACTCAGCCAATATTTAATTCCACCTTCAGAGTTTTTAAAATGAACTTTGACATCTTCATCGGAGATGAGCATAAAATTCTGGGCTAGACGCAGTTTATCCAGAACTTGGCCAACTTCTGATCGAAAGCGTTGCTCTTGAACAGACTTATTGATATTGATTCCGACGACACCTGCGATCAAACTGATAACTGCCATGACAACCATTAGTTCGATGAGAGTCAGATGACGTCGATAAATGCACTTAAACACGTTACCCGCTATTGCTTACTGCCTTTATTGGAGAACATGGTTTGTTTCTGCGTATTGATATAATCCGTGTATTTTCTTGAGGTCACAAGAATATTACCTTCTCTATCTGTCTCGACATTAAATTTATTACCCCAACCATCATTTTTGATATCTTTAGAGTTGTTGACGAGGGGAGAACCTTCCACAACAGATTCCCATGTATTCAGGCTAGAAATAAATTCAGGATCATCGGCAAGTTTGAGATTTAGAATACCAGAGAGACGTTCCATAGCCACTTTTGTTTTAAAAGCGCGACTTTCGTCAAGACTTCCTACGTAGCGATACGCTAGTCCACCGGTGATCATTGCAATGATAAACATAACGATCATCATTTCGATAAGGGTAAGGAACCGCTTTTTAGCTTTTTTGACAGAATTAATGTTCACTTATTTTCTCCTATTAATTTATTCTCGTGATAGTCTACTAACATTTTAGCATAAAAAAGATTTATTTGTAAACCTTTTATTCAAATTTTCTTTCGCTAAGGTTCCAAT
>JACDDG010000186.1 GCA_013817115.1 Parachlamydiaceae bacterium
TGAGTTGCATTTTAGCATCGTTCTACGCATGCAAACATATTGATCATAAAACTCAAAAAGAGTTTTTTGATTCAGGCCATAAAATTCTTATTGCCGTGATGATTGCAACTCCAAGAAAGAATAAAGGAACTTGTAAGCATAGTGCAAGAATTGTTCCTCCACATACTAACGCTTTTACAAGATTGTACTCTTCGATAAATTCTCTAATGTTTGTTACTAAAAAGGCAAGCTCTTCAGAAAAATAAAGGCCAAATATAAGGCCAATAATTAAGTTAGCGTATCTAGCGTATTCGAAGTATGAACCAAAAAGTATCATAATAAGGCTGATGATCATCAGAATATAGGCGATTACATCCTTTGGATTATTTTTAATATACTCTGTCAGTTCGTCATAATGTACCGGTGTTTTTTTAGGATCAGTAGTGTAAGAACGGAAATTAGGTCCACTAAAACTTCCTTTTTTTTTGGTGGATTCTGTTTCATTTGAGGGATTCGGTGGAGGGCGGTTCTCTGGTTTGTCTGAAAGTGGGTTTTCGCTGGACATATGATCCTCCTAACTTTGGTTGCATTTCGCATTTGGAAATGTATTGCTTCTTACTTTATTGTAATAAAAAAAGATTTTATTAGGCAAAATAAATTAAAATAAATTTTATGCCGTTTAGTCTATCCGGACTTAACTCTATCCCAAACTTTATAATAAATTTGAATGTCGCCTTGGAGATCCTCGATTAGTTCCATTCTTTCGAAATCTTCTTCTGGAGGAAATAAAAGTGGATTGTCACGACTAGTGTTATCAAGCATTTCATAAGCTATTCTAATTGGAATAAGAGAATTGGTAAATTTCATATTTTCAAGCGCAGCCAGGGGTTCTATCATGAAGTTGATGAAATCATGAGCTAGCTGAACATTTTTAGCGTTAGTGGGAATGGCCATGCAGTCAATCGACATGATCGCGCCTTCTTTGGGGTACACAAAGGAAACTTCTGGGGTTTCTGCCACTACTTGAGTAATATCGATCGAATAACCTTGAACCAAAAGAAATTCCCCATTCGATAATCCATTTTTATATTGTTCACTTTCAAATTTGGCTAGATTTTTTTTCCAAGAAAGCAAAAGCTCCCCAGCACTTTCTACAACTTCTTTTTGGCGAGAATTGATGCTATGGCCGCGATATTTTAAGGCAGCACCCAGCGCCTCACGGCAATCGTTAAGCATAGTCATGCGCCCTTTTAAATCATTTCTTGAAAAAACACCCCAACTTGGATCTTCAATTTTCACTCTGTCAGTACGATAGGCGATGCCAGAAAATGTAACAATATAGGGGAGTGCTGCCACATCAGGAGTAAATTTAAAGTATCTAGAGTCGTAATTGCGGGCATTTGGAATTTTGCGAGGATTTATCTGTTGGATCATGTTCTGATTTTGCAAGATACTTACATAATAATTGCTTGGCATGATGAGGTCATAATTGACTGAAGACAGCTTAAGTTTAGCGTACATAGATTCATTTGAATCGAAAGTATCAATGGCGACAGTGCAGTTAAACTCATTTTCAAATTGTTTGATAAGTTCTGGCTTGAAAAGATCGCTCCAAGTAAAAATGTAGAGCGTGGGTTTTGTAGAACTAGAACAGGTAGACAAACCAAACAACCCAATAATAGTGAATAAGGAAACTGCACATAGCTTTAATAAACACTTAAATGAAAAAGTCATAGCGATTCCTCTTTGGAAAAAATTTGTACGAGCCAGATTGTAGCAAAAGTAACAATTAACAATAAAGTTGAAAGAGCGTTGATAGTGGGAGTAGAGCCGAATTTAACTTTACTGTAAATGTAAAGTGGTAAAGTCACAGTACCTTCACCGGCCATGAAAAAAGTGATAACAAAGTCATCGATCGATAAAGTAAAAGCTAGAAGAGCTCCGGCAAGGATAGCTGGAGCCAAAAGAGGCAACAAAATGCGACGAATGACAGTCCAACGGCTTGCCCCAAGATCTTGAGCCACTTCAACTAGTGAAAAGTCAAAGTGTTGCAGCTTTGTTAACATGACCATAGCTACATAACTTACGCAAAAAGTCGTATGGGCAATAGTGATGGTTAAAAGCCCCAACTTGATATTTAAGGCAAAGAAAAGTAGCAAAAGGCTAATTCCCATAAGGATATCGGGTATGATCAGGGGGGTGTAAACCAAAAAATAGTGGGCTTTCTGCAGTGGTGTACGGTAAAAATGGAGAGCAAAAGCTGCACAAGTGCCCAGAAATGTCGAAGCAATTGTTGAAGAGAATGCCACTATGAGTGAATTTTTTAACGCAATCCACATCTGTTTATCTTCAAGCAATCGTGCGTACCATTTTAATGAAAAACCTGTCCAAAGGCCACCAAATCGGGATTCATTAAATGAATTGACCATCAACAAAACAATAGGAAGATATAGAAGGATAAAAATAGCAATTGTCACAAATAAACAAAATCGGCTTCTCTTCATTCACGATTCCTTGCTTCTAGGTCTAATTTTCGGCTACGCGTAAAGTAGTGTTTACCTAGAAAAATTGGAATAAAAATCACGAGTGCGAGAAGGGCAGAGAGCGCACTGGCTTGAGGTAAGCTACGCTCGACGAAAGTTTTTTGCGCAATTTTATTACCTAGCATTTCACTGTTTGTTCCTCCTACCAGATCGGGTATAATGTATGTGCCGATTGCAGGGATGAATACCATGAGAATAGCAGTGCCTATTCCTTTACGAATTCCAGGGATAAACACTTTTACAAAGGCTTGAAAGCGGGAAGCTCCTAAATCAATGGCTGCTTCAATAAGTTGAAAATTAAATTTTGATGCCGCAGCGAAAATGGGTAAAACAGCAAAAGGAATAAGAGTGTAGACCATCACAAACAATACTGTGGAGGAATTATAAAGTAGGGTCGTGGTAGGTGCGATGAGTCCTATATAAATTAAAAAAGTATTGAGCATGCCATCAGGATGCAGGATTGTCTTCCAAGCAAATATACGTATTAAAAAACTGCTCCAAAAAGGGACTATAATCATCATGAGAAGAAGATTTTTCCATTTGGGAGGTATTGAAGTAAGGTAATAGCCCATAGGTAAAGCTAGGAATAAGCAAATAAAAGTGCAAATGGCGCTCAGCCAAAATGTCCGCCACAAGAGTGTTAGTACACTCCAATTCCAAAGATCGTAGATGCTTTGCAGCGTCCACCCTTCTGTTACATCTCCGTAGATGTTGTGAGGCTTAAATGCATAAGCAAAGATAATAAGCGAGGGTATCAGAAAAAAAAGAAAAAGCCAAATAAAAGAAGGTGCTGTAACGGAATATTCCCTTGAATGAGAGTTATCTTCCATCAAATTCCCCGCCATTACTTTGAAGAATAAATCCATCATCGGCATGCCACCAGATCCAAACCTGATCTTTCCATTGAATGGTAGTTTCATCTAATAGGAAATGGCGGTGTTGTTTTGTGAGGGAAATCTTATGGCTTCCTACTAGAACTCCGAAGTGGGTGTGGTCGCCTTTATAGATGACTTCATCAACTTCCCCTTCAAAGACATTTAAAAAAGGAATAATTTCCGGTTTTTGTCGTGAAATATGAATTTTTTCCGGGCGAACACTTAAGTGAACCAGATCCTCTACGGCAAGTTGTTTATCATTGTAGCATATTATGTCGGGGAAGTTTTTTAATTTAAGAACGCTATATCCTTCCATTTTTTGAGTTACATGGCCGTCTAAAAAATTTGTATCTCCAATAAAATCCGCTACAAAGTGACTTTCCGGTGCTTCGTAAATTTGCATCGGAGATCCAATTTGCTCAAGGCGACCTTTGTGCAAGACTGCAATGCGATCGGAAACGGACATGGCCTCGGTTTGATCATGCGTAACAAAAATAAAAGTGATGCCAACTTCGTCGTGAATGTTATCTAAATCGATAAGCATTTTCTGACGTAATTTTAGGTCTAGGGCGGCTAAAGGTTCATCGAGTAAGAGGACTTGCGGATGATTTACAAGAGCTCGTGCAATAGCAACACGTTGCTTTTGTCCACCGCTGATGTGATCAGGCATTTTGTGAGCATGCTCAGGCATTTGAATGAGGTGCAGCATTCGCTCAACTTCACTTTTAATAAAACTTTCGGGATGTTTTGCAATGCGTAAACCAAAAGCTATATTTTCCCAAATGGTTAGGTGGGGAAAAAGGGCGTAGTTTTGAAAGACGGTGTTAATGGGGCGACGGTTCGGCGGAAGCGAGGTGATATCAACGCCATCAAGAAAGATTTGTCCTGAATCAGGATGGTCGAACCCAGCTAATATTCGCAAGAGGGTAGTTTTCCCGCAGCCGCTTGGGCCTAGGATAGAGAAGAATTCTCCTTTTTCAATTGAAAAAGAAACATTTGCAAGGGCAATGCTCGAACCATGTTTTTTGCAAATATTTTTGAATACGACTCCTTTCTCCATCTTCCTCTACTATTAATAAGGCATAATTATTCATAATGAACGAATAGTAACGTAAGATTGAATTGAATTCAATGGAAAAGGCGAGGCAAACAACCTGATTATTTTCTGAAGGCAAAAAAAACCATGCGTAAAACTACGTAAGCTATCCAAACCATTCCTGCAGCCATTAACGCTGCCATGAAACTGAAAATAAATTCTCCGCTATAACTCCAGAAGAGAAACCAAGAAAGTACCCCCGCAGCCCCCATGACAACGAGACCCCATTTGTCGATGATTTCATTTTTCATTTTTTCTCCTAAAAGATAGTTGCATTTCTTGCAGAACATTTTGGGAAATGATAGCTTCAGCAAGAACATACAAAAGTCCGCATTCCTACAGAGGTTCATGTGGTTTGGGTATAATGTTTTTCAAAAAAACTTGAAAGGGAAATTTATGAGTCGTAATTCTTTTTTACAAACTTTTTACAAAGGATTGATTGCAGTTGGCGAAAGTTTGCAATCTGTTTTGTTGCTTGCGATAAGGCTATTTTGGGGATATGGGTTTTTTCAAAGTGCCCAGGGCAAATTTAAAGACCTTCCGGCAACGATCGCTTTTTTTGAAAACATTGGAATTCCATTTGCCAAATTTAATGTATATGCCGTGGCTTCAATCGAGCTTGTGGGAGGGCTTTTACTTATGATCGGTTTAGTCACACGATTGGTTTCGATTCCTCTCATGATTGTGATGGTTGGAGCATACCTGACAGCGCATCTTGATTCAGTAAAGAGTATATTTGATGACCCGAAAACATTCGTCAAAGAAGCTCCATTTAACTATTTGCTAGCCTGCTTAATTCTATTTGTATTTGGTCCTGGGAAATTATCTCTTGATTATGTTCTTGAAAGGCTGATGGGATCGCCTAAGCGATAGGCGCGCTTGTTTGAGGTCCAAAAAGGCTATGCGGGCCTTCTCGCGCCCCTACCGGGGCGCACGTTTTGTGATGATCCTAACCCCGGGTTCCGCTATCGCTGCACCCGGGGCTATTAACAGTTCCCCCCACCGGGG